>JAIERY010000405.1 GCA_019746425.1 Cytophagaceae bacterium | reverse complement strand
ACAAAATTGACAAAAAAAACGGGGTAGAAGAAATTTACCCCGTTTTCCTTACAATTTTAGTCGGACAATAATGATAAAATATATAAAAATCGAAAAAGAATAATCATAAAAAATGCCTCATGAAAATCATGAGGCATTTTTATTTGTGAGAATTAAAATTTAACGCATGAACAATAAAACATTAGCTATCAATTCTTACCAGATTTCCATCAGCCGTATATACTGCTTTCATATCTTTCCCGCTGATTTCAAAATCAGCTTGATATAGGCCGTCTTTTAATTTCCACCTCACATCATCTGCTGCGGGATACATATCATGAAACTCAGAAAGCACATTATTTGGCACTGATGTTGAATAAGCCATTTTATTACCTCCACATCCTGTAAATGTAAAGGTCATTACTCCAAACAACATCGCTCCTATCAAAAACTTTTTCATATATCAATATATTTTTAACCTTATAATTAAAATGCTTTCTTCCGGAGAATAGTTCCGTGGAAACACATCATTTAAAAAGCAGGTAGTTTAAACGATCAAATGATGATAAGCGCTTTAAATCACTGATATTTTTTTCCGGGAGAAACAGCAAATAAATTAATACAGTATGTTTTAATACAGAAACATTTTATAATAAATACCAATAAAATCAAACCACATAACATTTCATAAAAACCAAAGTTAAATTTCCTCAAACAAAAACAATCAGCTTATGAGAAAAAGATACATTGGCATACTTGCTTTATCTTTGCTTGCAGGAGGAATTTCCTACGCATTAATTTCCTATACGAGCAAAATAGAAAACTCAAGTGGAATTTTTAAATCGGGAATTGATCCTGCCTTAAATGCTTCGGAAGTAATTTCCGAATGGCCCCTGCAACCAAAAGCAGCAGCGGAAGAAATGATCAAAAAATATGGTCAGCCCAATGAAATGACCAGCAGCATGCTCACCTGGAAAAATAATGGCATATGGAAAAAAACCATAGTATACAGAGAAGAAATAAAACATGACTTCCCTTTATCTCATACTGATTTTCTCGAACAGACAATAGACTATAAAACTCCTGCTGATAAATTTAATGAAATAGTAATGTACGATGGAAGTGTCATACTGGAAAGAACCAAAGGAACTTTATCTGCGAGATGCGACAAAGAAGCCATGAATATACTCGCTATTAATTTAGCAAATGATGTGGCGCAAGGAAAAAAAACCACGCAGGAAGCCAAAGAATTTTACGCGAAGACTGCAGCAGATTTTATAAGAGGAAAAAAACATATGTATACGGAAAAACTTCAATTCCCCGTAAGCAAAAACACTGCGGATCCTGACAAGACATTAATTATACCCGATGAAATGAACCTGGGAAAAAATTAGTTTTCAAGTGTTGGTTTTTCGATGGTAAGAATGAAAAGGCGAAAGCCCTTTTGTTTTATAATAGACTATTTCTTCCACCCTCGCAGGTGATAAGCCTTTGGTTTCACAAAAGCCCTGATGCCTATATGGGAAAGCGTAACGCCAAAACCTGAATGTTTCCTTCCGCTCCATGGCAAGGCAGCGCTCACTCTGTCACAGCAATTCCAGTACCCTGTACCCGCATTGATGCCCGATAAAATTTTTTCTGCTCTTTCCATTTTTTGAGTGTAGACGGCAGCAGTAAGTCCGTACTCTGTATCGTTCATCAGCTTAATTGCCTCGTCATCATTTTTTACTTTCATGATTCCTATCACAGGCCCAAATGACTCTTCTGTCATTACTTTCATCTGATGATTTACATTGACCAATACGGTAGGTTCAAAATAATATCCTTTCCCGTTTTTTCTTTTTCCTCCTGTCAGTATTTTTGCACCTTTGGAAACAGCGTCTGATAGCTGCTCTTCCACTACTTTTAATTGTTCCTTTCTGGTAAGCGGACCAACATACACTCCTTCTTCCATAGGCATACCTACTTTATAACTTGCCACTTCTTTGACAAACTCATCTACATACTGATCAAACATATTTTCATGCACATAAATTCTTTCTACCGAACAACAGCTTTGTCCGTTATTATAAAAAGCGCCATCTGCCGTACCTTGTGCCACCGACTTAATATTGTCTATATCATCTGCTACATATAATGGATCTTTCCCACCAAGTTCCAGCTGGCATGGTACCATCTTAGGAGCAACTTTTTCATAGATATATTGACCGGTTCTATAAGAGCCTGTAAAATAATATCCATCAAAAGGCATGTTAAGCAAAGCCTCGCCGGTCTCTCGTGCACCGACAGCAATTTGAAATGCATTTTCAGGAATGCCTGCTTCCTTCAATAGTTTTTCTATTTGCATTCCCGTCAGCGTAGCATGCTCAGATGGTTTATACATGACTGCATTGCCCGCCATTAAAGCAGGTATAAAAACATTCACGCCTACCAGGTATGGATAGTTCCAGGCAGAGATATTGCAGATTACTCCGAGCGGTTCGTAAGAAATTTTTTCACCCATCCCCTCCTGCTGCGACATCCATTCATCGCTGAGGTATTTTTCTCCATTGTCGGTAAGCCATTGAATTCTTGCAATTGCTCCTTTCACCTCATTGCATGACTGCTGCAAAGGCTTGCCTACTTCTGAAGTAAGCGCCGCTGCAAGCCCTTCTATATTTTCAGATAAGAGAATAGAGAATTTTTTAATCACAGCGATCCTCTCTTTAAGATTTTTAAGAGCCCATTGCTTTTGTCCCTCTTTTAAGATTTGAAATTTTTTATCTAAAGAATCCGATGTATCCTCTTTTAATGTAGCGATAATTTCTTCTGTAGCGGGATTGATAATATTCATACCTTTTAAAAATTCTAAATTTTCTGATTTCATCCTGTAAATCTCTTTATAGATAATTTACAATATATTTGAAAAACAGAACATTAAATATAATATTCGATCTTTTCTATTTAACACCAGGACTATACTTTTACAAAAAACTGGTATTAAAATTGACTGTATATTTACATTAAATCTATCAAAATCAATGTTTATATATAAACCCTTAAAGATAGTGAAAATATGACGGTCAACTTTTATATAGATACCACAAGTTGAACTGTACCCTTCCCGAAATTAGAACAGGTGTAAAGTGGACGGATTCATTTAAGTACAAATATTTTCTTCAACAATTTCTTTGGAGTAAGTCCGTTCAATGCTTCATGAGGTCTTTATTATTGTAATCCTCCATCCATTCTTCAGATAATGTTTTAAGCCTTCACATTTGAAAAGCTCTAGAAGTTATTAATTAAAAAAAAAGGTCAGTGAAAACTGACCTTTCGAATAGAGATTATCTGGTTAAACATGAACTTGATCCTGATAACCTGTTTTTATTGGGATGTTGATTATTCAAAGAATGTTACTACACCGGTGCCTACGTCATACATTCCCCCGATCAGCGCTATTTCTCCGCTTTTAATGAGATCTCTTAAAATAGTACTTCGTTCGATAATGGCTTTTGTGGTAAGCGATACATTAAGAGCTGCGACTTTTTCAACGAATTCAGCGTTGGATGAACTCCGGTTTTCTTTTACAGTATTCTCATGCGCAATGGCAGGTTTTATTTTAGACAATAGCGTAGTGAGATGTCCCATTTCTTTATGATCGCATGCTCCTTTTATAGCGCCGCATTTTGAATGTCCTAATACTACGATGACTTTTGCTCCTGCCAGCTTGCATGCAAATTCCATACTGCCAAGAATATCCTCGTTTAAAATATTTCCTGCGATACGTACGCTGAATATATCCCCTAATCCCTGGTCAAAGATCAATTCTGCAGAGGTACGGGAATCTATGCAACTTAGAATTACGGCAAAAGGATGCTGGCCTTCGGAAGTTTCATTTACCTGCTGCAATAAGTTCCGGTTAGCCTTGAGGTTATTTATAAAACGCTCATTTCCTTTTTTTAAGATTTCAATGGCTTTGGCAGGCGTCAGGGCTGCCTGCATTTCTTTCGTCAGCGTTTTCATAAGGGGTAGTGGATTTGTTCTAATCCAATGTTACGGTTGTAACATTAAGACAAAATAAGAACCGGATTAAAATCGGATTAGAATTTTTAATCTCCTAATTCACAAGACTTTCAATAATTTGTTTGGTGCTGCCAGTGGAGTTAACCTGGTGGTGATTTATAGAAGGAAAACGAATTTGAACAGTGGTGCCCTGATCAATTACAGAAGATATTTCGATAGCGCCTTTGTGCATACGTATAATGTTCCGGGCCAGTGATAGCCCGATACCATATCCTTCAAAATTTTTAGTATTGGATGCTCTGAAAAAAGGATTGTATATGTATGTGAGTTCGTTTGCAGGAATGCCGATGCCCATATCTTTTACTGTAATGGTCACATGATTATCTTGCGCAGCTATGGACAGATTGACAGGTTTATTCGAAGAATATTTACATGCATTTGTTACAATATTGGTAAGCGCAAGATGCAGTAATTGTGGATTGCCATTTATCTTCAGTTCTACCGGGTTTTCCGGAATGAGGCTAAGATCAATTGTGATTTGGTTATTGGAGTTGATCCGGTCGATGGTTTCCTTTACGTCCCATAGTAATTGATCTGTTCTTACAATTTGTATTTTTTGTTTTTTACCATCAAATCCGGTCTGAGCCAA
Organism: Cytophagaceae bacterium; assembly: GCA_019746425.1. Taxonomy (GTDB): domain Bacteria; phylum Bacteroidota; class Bacteroidia; order Cytophagales; family Cytophagaceae; genus JAIERY01. The sequence goes on along the minus strand of JAIERY010000405.1, from coordinate 9,146 downwards.
AAAGAGAAGCGACTTGGTAATTCGATCCAGTCTGTCTGCCTCCTTAAGAATGACCTTCAGCGATTCTGTATATTCTTGCGGTTTGCGTACCTTATTAAGAGCAACATCGGCTTCTCCTATAATAGCGGTTAGGGGAGTGCTTAATTCATGAGAAGCATTGCTAATGAAATTGTTTTGTGTTTCAAAAGCTGTTTCCAGTCTATCAAGCATGTTATTAAAAGTGATAATCAACTCGCTGATTTCATCGTTTCCTTGCGGATGCTGAAGTCTTAAATGCATGTTCTCGGAACTTATCTCTTTTACCTGATCAGTGATTTGCTTAACGGGCGTAAATACTTTTTTAGCGAACATGATAGAGATCAATAGCGCGAGGATGGAGGCTACAGAAATACCGATAAAAAATATATTTCTAAGGTATACCAGGTGGTGGTCGTTGTAATAATTATTTGCTGATACAATGACAAGATAGGTACCCATCTTGCTGTTGTATTTTATGCCAGAATAAAAAGTATTATTAGCCTTGTACGTAGCATTTTCAGTTTTTTGCATTTCATCGAAGAAATCAAGAGGAACGCCCAGTTCTTTCGCTTCTTTTTCAAATGTTTTTCCGGGAGTTACTTTAAAAAAATAATCTTTCTCCTGAGGCAGTTTCTCCAGGTGCATCTTTCTTACTTCTTTAAATGCCTCTGCTTTTATCTCTTCATTCTCCAGGTGTGATTTTGCGGCAATTACCGCGCGTATCTGAAGTCGCGCATAAAAATCGGTAAAAGAATATTTGGTAGAAAGATAGTATACCGCACCGCTCAGCAGTAAAATGATCGAGAGGCAGACAATAAAAAATATAATGGCGATTTTAGTTTGACTTTTCATAGGTTTCCTTTAGTACATACCCCATGCCGACGACAGTATGGATAAGTTTGTTCTGTTTATCCTTGTCAATTTTTTTCCTGAGATAGTTTACATATACATCCACCACATTTGTGCCCATATCGAAGTTAACACCCCAAACATTTTCAAGGATATCTACTCTTGACAAAACACGTTTCTTATTTCTAAGGAACAAAAGCAGCAGCCGGTATTCTGTCGAGGTCAGGGAAATTTCTTTTCCATCTCTCTTTACTGTTTTTGTATAGTCGTTCAGCTCGAGGTCCGCAATTATATGTTTATGTTCTTCTTGCGGGGAAAGCGACTGAAAATTAGTATATCCTATCCGTCGCAAGAGCGATTTTACTCTTGCCAGCAACTCGATGAATTTAAATGGTTTAATAAGATAATCATCCGCTCCTTTATCCAGCCCGATCACTACATTTTCAGCTGTGCCGAGAGCTGTAAGAAAAAGTACAGGAGTAATGATTTCTTTATTTCTTATTTCCTTGCAAATATCGAGTCCATTAATGCCGGGAAGCATAATATCCAGGATAATGAGATCGAATTCATTGGATAAAGCCATTCTCATACCCGAATCACCATCGAAAGCCACGACCACTTCATAGCCTTCTTCCGAAAGTCCTTTCTGAATAAAGGAGACTACATTTATTTCATCCTCGACAAGTAAAATTCGTTTCATTATAGCTGATAAATTTATTTTTATTTATAAAAATACTATCATAAGTTATTCTGTAATATCGTAATTAAGCTTCTTTTCTTCAATTAAATTGAAAGAAATCACTAACCAATTTGTGCACAGGATGCCCGCATCACCGGGGAAATAATATTTCAGGAATGATTTGTTCCAACGGAGATGTGTATGCATGGGAAAAAAACCACGCGGTGCCATGGTGTATGGAAGTTCCCCCGGCGTTTCGCCTTTGAGAACGCTCGCAGGTGTGGTCAGCTACAGTCGCTGCGCTTCCTGTTCCGGTAATTCCTGTTGTAGCGTTATTATTATATCCCCACGACCTGTGAGGAATTTATCTTTAGAATAAATAGCGAATTTGGAAAAGCAGTAAGGAAATATATAGCAGAATGAAATTAAAGAGTGATCATTATTTAATAAGTGTAACATGGATAATTTTTTTATCATTGATCACAATGGCGTAATATCCGTCATCTGCCAGGCTCCCGTCTGATTTCGTACCATCCCATACTGCAGGAGCATTCAGTTCTTTAATAAGATTTCTGCCTGTATCGTATATCTTTATCTTTCCTTCTTCCTCTATGAAGTAAGTATCCATAAGCCCATCTCCATTCGGACTGAATATAGCATTGCATCCATCTGGTTTTCTTACAAAAACATTTGCTGCAGCTTTACACATTCTGCTGTCTTTAATAATTATTTTATATGTGCCTGGAGCAAGGGACTCAAATTGTGGCATTGCCGCAAAAAGCGTATCTGTTTTATCTGCTCTCACTATCCCGTAATTAAAAGGAGCAATTCCCCCACCGAGATTAAGAGAGCTCAATTGTATTTCCGTTCCTGCTTTACAATCTTCAGAAAGTATATTGGTTTCGAAGCTGGTTATTTCAAGACAGGCTTTCACTGAAAGGATTGCCGTATCGGTCTGCAGCGTAAGTCCCGGAAGTCCCGGGTTGGTAATCTCTGCATAATAATTTCCCGAATCCGCATACAATACTGAGGGAATGGAATAAATGCCTGTCTGATTGGTCGTCATAATATTCCCATTCTTATACCATGTATATTGATTGGTGGTCAATGCCTGATCAATTCCAGGATCAAAAGCAAGGTTGTCTTTCTCACGCACAGTCTGTGACAATAAAGGAACTTGCTTCTGCGGGTTATAGCTGAAAAATCCGAAGCCCGGAAGTGACGTGAGCGGAAGGATGTCTTCAAAAGTGAGATGGTTATTGATAAAACTTACACTCGAGAGAGAAGGCTTGTTGGATAAAACAGGAAGACTTTCAAGATCATTATTGAAAACCTGAAATACTGTTAATACAGTATTTGCATTAAGCCCCGAGAGATTCCTGATGTGATTGCCCCATGCAAACAGTATCGTAAGGTTTGAAAGCGATGAGAGGCCGATAAGAGTGTCAACGCCTGTCTGGTGAACGTGAAGCTGCTGCAGATTTATCAATGGAGAAAGATCAGGCAATTGGGTAAAATTATTATTTCCAATATCCAGGATCTGGAGGTTTGTCAGCATTGAAATATCCGGCAAGGAAGTAAGCCTATTGTTCTGACAATATATTTTTAACAAATTTGTATTTCCTGCAAGAGAAGGAAGAACTGTAACCTGGTTATAAGCAGCCTGAAAATCTGTCAGACTCCCGAGAGAAGAAAGGGATGGTAAAGATATTAAGCGATTGTAGGAAAGGAATAGCTTAGTAAGCTGAGTAAGCCCTGAAATATCCGGCAGGGTGATGAGCTGATTGAAATTAAGGTTGAGTAAATTAATCCCGGTAAAATATTGTATTCCATCTGCATTGCTGATATTGGAATTACTCAGGTCAAGTGATCCTGTTAAACTTCCTGCAGCAGAAATATTTAAAAGATTTCCAGACATCACAGAAGGATAATCTGCAAGCAGCTTATTACGCAAATTCGTATCTGGTAAAGCAAAAGTTTGCGAATAGGAATTGCAATGAACCAGCAACAAAAGCAGAACCGAAAGAATTACTTTTATGCAAAAGTATCTTTGACTCTGAAAGTATGTTTTTCCTGTTGTCATCGAATTACCGAAATTTCAATTTTTTCTGATTTACCATTGGCATACTCCAATATACAGATATAAAGAGCAGCATCTGCGTTTGCTCCCTGCATATCGGTACCATTCCACTCGGCAACAATATTGCCTCCGAACGCGCCTTTAAAGATACTTATTCCTGCTCTATTATATATACTAAAGGAACCGGATTCACCTTCAGCAAAAGGAATTTTCCAGGTTTCACCGTTGTCCGGACTAAAACTATAGGATTTTTTGACTGTGCAGTTTTTTCCGGGAACGATAATTTCTTTTGAATAACTGCATCCTTTCGAATCGTACATCGTGACAATATAAGTCCCCTCTTTCAAATCAGAAAAGACTCCTGAGGTGGATTCGTCCTTTGAAGCACGGAAAATATATGGTCTTGTTCCTCCCAAAATACTTTTCTCGTCTACATAAATTATACCTTTCTCCTCTCCTTTGCAGGTAGCATGAATAATGACATCGAAAGACAAGTTGCAATCTTTTATAATATTATCTTTTGTATTGTCAGGATCCGGCATTTTGTTTTCTTCATCCTTTGTAACTTTCAGAACTGTATGATCCTGCTCAGGAACAGAAATTAAAATGTGATCTTCCTGCACCAATGTATCCATAGCTACTTTTTCCTGTAAAGGAAATTTACCTGTGGATTTATTTTTTTCAGGACTAATCGCCGGGATATCCTTTTTGGTTTCGCTGGGTTCTGAGATGTTGTATTTTTTCTGAACTTCAGAAGAAGAAATATTTTTCCTGGAGGAATTGAATATTAAATAAACCATGGCTGACAATAGCAGCAGACCAATCACTGCTGCAACACCCCGCTTGATGCGTGTTTGTCTTTTAACTTTCATCAAAGCAAGATCCTGGGTCATTTTCTGCCGCAACTGGTCAATGCCGGCTGCGTGCACCAATTCGTTGACAAGACCGCTTATCCTCACCTCCTCCGCAAAAGATGCATCCGTCTTCATCTTTGCCTCGACCATGCTTTTCTCTTCTTCAGAGAGTAGCCCCTGATGATAGCTCTCGATCAAGTCAAATATTTCCCTCTTGTCGTTCAATTCTGTAATAAATTTAAAAGGTCTTTATCTTCTTTAACCATGCTTGCAAGGTACTGCTTGCAGCGATAGTGATTACTCTTGGCAACATTTTCATTGCTGTATCCCATCTTCTCGCTTATCTCCCTCATGTTGAGTTTCTCATAAACGACATAATGCAGAATTTTCCTGCATTTCTCATCCAGCTTCTCAAAGGCTTTCCGCAAGGCAGCAGATTTTTCCTTTACGATCAGGTCTTCCAGGTGATCATTAAAATCTGCATGGTCTGTGCCATTGGTAAAATCTTTGGTCACCATTATTTTTTCTCTTCGCATTCTGTCTACCCAGAGATTTCTTGCCACTGCATATAGAAATCCATCGAGGTCGTAATCGTGATTATATTTATTTTTTTTAACCTGATTAAACAGAATTACCACCGCATCCTGGAATATGTCGTTGGCATCTTCAGCAGATCCTTTATTACTAAGAATATATTTTCTGATTTTTCGCAAAGGTTTATCATACAAATAAGCCAATACCTGATCGTTGCTTCCTTTCCGGATGCTTTCTATGATTTTAAAATCAGTGCTGTTCACAGTTGTGCTGACTACGATTTGAAATTAAGAAAGTAAACAGTAGTTTCACTCTTACAATTATAAGATAGCAAGAAATTCTGTAAAAATTTCAAGAAATTAAAATTGCGTAAAGAATTATCATTTAGCGGTGCATTTTTCTTGTCAGTGTTATGCCATTCAGGGATGGCCCAGGTAAACTCTTCACTTCCCAATTATTTTGATCAATTCTTTAATAATTATTATTTGCTTAACCCTGCCAATACAGACAGTTCTTATAAGATAAGTGTGAAATTTTCTGATAAAACACAAATCGGCTTATTCCAGGGAATCAATAAGATTTACCTCGACGCGGATCTGAAAGTACCATCCTCCGGAAATAATTTTCACTGTTTCGGAATTCAGGCAATTAACAATAAAGAAGGAGACTTTATCCATAAGAATAAATTCACAGGCCGATACAGCTGGCGCACACAGATTTCAGAAAAATCATTTCTTTCTGCAGGTATTTCCCTGGGCTTTATAAATTATTCATTCAGCTCTTCACAGGCAGGAGGCGGAGGGTCTTCTATCACACCCGATGGAAATGCCGGGATCTGGTACCTTAGAAAAAACCTATCGGCAGGTTTCTCTATACAACAGATCTTTAACGGAAAAATACGTCCTGTTAACCAGCCTTTCATCCTGAACAGGTATTATAATTTTACTGCAAAATATTTTTTAAAAATCAATCCTTTTTTAAATATACACACGCATGCATACTCAGGATTTCAGAAGGGGGAACCTGTTAATTTTGCCCTTGCCTCTCTTTGCGAACTGCATGAAAAGCTGGAAGCCGGTATTAATTACCACCCGGGACACGGTCTGATTTATGTAGCCGGCTTAAAAAAGATACGACTCGGCACTTCCCTCTTGTCTTTTTATTTCTCCTATTTTGCAGGAAACAGCAATATAAATGTCAGGGATAATGCCCTTGAAATTCAATTGAGCTATCAGCAATAAAAAAATATTCTTTTCTGCTGCTTACCTTTTTTCTTCCTTTTCGTAGCTAACCGGAATTCTTTCTCAAACCCTTTTTTAGGGGCTTTATAATATTCCGGACACCGTCCCTATCTATTTCCGGCAATCATTAAAGCCTTGGGTTTTATTTGTTGCTTTTTTACCAAACTGCATTATACATATGAAAACAAACTACATTAAAAATTTACTTTATTTATTTCTGCTTTTTGCTTTGCTTCCTGCCGGCAGCACATATGCACAGCTGGGCAAATGCAAAGGAAAATACCTGGGAAATATTATTCAGAACAGTGTCCGGTCCGATTACACTGCTTATTGGAACCAGGCTACCTCTGAGAACGGATCCAAATGGGGATCTGTGGAGGGCACTCAGGGAAAATATAATTTTGCTACTTCCGATGTCGCTTACAACTGGGCAAAGAATAACAACGGACTTTTTAAATATCATACGCTGGTATGGGGTTCTCAGACTCCGGGTTGGGTGGCCGGGGCATCCACCGCTACACTCACTGCATCGATACAAAATTATATTAAAGCAGTGGCCGATCATTACGGTCCTATGGGAGGACTGAAAATTATAGATGTACTGAATGAACCTGTAAATACAGCAATGCCGGGGAATATGAAGGCTGCGCTTACAGCAGGGTATCAGGCCGAACCAGCCAATGCCAATGATAAGAACAACCAGTATGGCTGGGTGATATGGTGTTTTCAGCTTGCCAGAAAACAATTTCCGGATGCACAATTATTAATCAACGAGTACAATGTTGAAATGAACTGGAATAACTGCCGCGCTCCTTATATAGCAATGGTCAATGCGGTAAAGAATGCTCCCAACCTTACCGATGGAAAGAAAAATTTAATTGATGGAGTAGGACTTCAATGTCATGGCGTCGACAACCTCACCGCTGCAAACTTTAAAGCATGTATTGATGAAATCTGGACCAAGACCGGAGTGCCGATACACATTACAGAATTTGATCAGGCTGCAAATCCCAATGAGGCTAAGCAGCAATCTGTATACTCGACTTTAATCCCGGTAGCATGGGAGCATCCTCATGTAGCAGGTATTACCTTTTGGGGATATGTACAAGGAACTACCTGGATAAACGGCAATGGCGCTATGGGTCCGAACGGAACAGATTCAGGAATTTTATATAGTCCGAATTACGCGACCAAACCAAACGGAGAACGTCCTGCGATGACGTGGCTGAAGCAGTATATGACTTCCCGGCCCAGTTTATCCTGTTGTCCTGCTCCTGCCCCCTTCGGCTCGTGCACGGCTACGAATACTCCACCCGCTGTTGCAATATCTTCACCGGCAAACAATGCAACATTTATTGCGCCTGCATCAATTACAATCAATGCAACCGCATCCGATGCAGATGGTACCGTGAGCAATGTACAGTTCTTCAATGGTACAACATTACTTGGAAGCGATGCCACATCACCGTATAGTTTTGTATGGTCAAATGTAGCGGCAGGGACTTACACCTTAACGGCAATAGCCACTGATAATGCAAACGCTACTACTACTTCGGCAGCAGTGACAGTAACGGTGAATGCTCCTAATACTCCTCCAACGGTAAGCATTGCTTCACCGGCAAACAACGCAACATTCACTGCGCCGGCAAACATCACCATCAATGCAAACGCGGCGGATGCCAATGGAACAGTAAGCAATGTACAGTTCTTCAATGGTACAACATTACTTGGAAGCGATGCTACATCACCGTATAGTTTTGTATGGTCAAATGTAGCGGCAGGGACTTACACCTTAACGGCAATAGCCACTGATAATGCTAACGCTACTACTACTTCGGCAGCAGTGACTGTGACAGTAACAAATCCTGCGGGACAGACTCCTTATAATGGTGCACCCGCAAATATTCCCGGAACAATACAAGCTGAAGCTTATGACCTGGGCGGACCAGGTGTGGCATTCAATGAACTTTCTGCTGGTAATTCAGGTAATGCAACTTTCCGCGGGGATGCTGTAGATATAGAAACTACTACCGATGTTGGCGGAGGTTATAATATAGGATGGGTCACTAATGGTGAATGGCTGGAATATACAGTGAATGTAACAGCTGCGGGCGCTTATCACATGGACCTGAGAGTAGCCGTAAACGGAGATGGCCGCACACTGCAGATACAGATGGACGGAGTAAATATTTCAGGAACCGTAACGCTTCCCAATACAGCCGGTTGGCAAACATGGCAAACAGTAAGAGTCAGCAATATTAATCTTACAGCAGGTCAGAAGGTAATGAGAGTGCTTATGACTTCAGATTATCTCAACATAAATCATATAGCTTTCTCTCCGGTTATTACCAATTCGCCTCCGGCAGTAAGCATAACTTCACCTGCAAACAATGCAAGCTTTAATGCGCCAGCATCTATTACAATCAATGCCAATGCAACGGATACCGATGGCGCTATAAGTAACGTACAGTTTTTCAACGGGACAATTTTACTGGGAAGTGATAATGCATCACCTTATAGTTTTACATGGACAAATGTGGCAGCAGGCACATATTCCATTACTGCTAAAGCAACAGACAACAACGGTGGGCTCACTACTTCTTCTGCTGTAAACCTGACAGTAAATACTGTTGCAAGCAGCACCACCATTCAGTGTGAGACGGCTTGTACAGTGGATGGCACATTGAATGAAACGATCAACACAGGTTTCCGCGGAACAGGCTATGTTAATACAGATAATTTTACAGGAGCTAGCGCCAGCTGGTCTGTAAACTCGCCCACTGCGCAAACGATAAGTTTAGGGATCAGGTACGCACATACGACAGCAGCCGGCAGACCAATGTCATTAAGCATAAACGGGGTAACGCAGGTAGCGAGCATTGCTTTTGCAC
>JAIERY010000182.1 GCA_019746425.1 Cytophagaceae bacterium | reverse complement strand
CATTCTTAAGCATCCAAAATCCTCAACTGTCACAGTCATCAGTGGGTGGCCTGTCTGGGGACAGGCCACGGAAACGGTAAGTCCAGGCAGAAAAAGCAGGATTTGTTTTTATAGTGTTTTATGTATCTTCTTAGCTGTGGGCTTACATAGGCTCCTTTTATATGGTTGTCATTTCTGGCTTTGGGTGATGCATAACGGGTACCAGATATAAGCAATGGTATTATTTATCAGAAATTCTTCTTTCGAGTCCTATATCAGCCTATACAGTATAGATTTCATATTTTTTAAAATACTTGCATGATCTGCTGCAAGACAGGTGAAAGAAAGGAATTTAATCAGAATAAGATTGAATAGTATATGCTTCATCTTTGACTTTTGGTCATCTCTAAAAACCCATATCAAGCTTCTCATTTAGGAAAGGGAAGGGTTGAGGTGATAAATAAGAGTTTTTAGAGATGTCCTTATTTAAAAGAATTTGACGGCAGGGGCGCTTCTGTATATTTATATGAAATGATAATTATTGTCAGAAAAGTGAATTCCCAAAACATGATCTGGCTATTGAAAATCCGGTATAGAAAGCGGCAAATCAGAAAAGCAATACAAATACTATTACAGAATCTGATTCCACGCTTAATTTCCTCAAATTCTTTTGCATTAATCCATTGAGATTTAAACGTCAATTATACATCTCACTTACTCAGCAAAATTCCATTATTCATTTAAATATCAATATTTTACATATATCGCTGTGTGTCTTTTAAGTGTAAATTTTATAATTATAAGTAATTGAAAATCAATAAGTTATATTAAACATTTCTTGCTTTCAATGCTTTATTATTCGATATTTAATAAAAAAAACAGAAATAATGATATAGTAATTCAGACACACTAACCAGGGTAATATGAACAAACAAAACCTGATCTGTCCGCCAAAGGTCATTAAGCTTTTCCCTACCCCCCAGTTTTTATTATGTACACTATTATATATAGTGTCGATCCTGCCGGCTTACTCCCAATGCCAGCAGCTTGTATGGTCCGATGAATTTAATGGCACCAGCCTTGATCTTACCAAATGGTCTTACCAGACCGGAAACGGAACCAACGATGGTTTGCCGGTAGGATGGGGAAATAATGAAAGGCAATATTATACCAGCCGGGCTCAGAATATCCGTGTGCAAAATGGCAATCTGGAGATCACTGCGCTTGCTGAAAATTATCTCGGCGCCCAATATACTTCTGCAAGGATCCGGACGAAAAATACCGTCACAGGAAATCCGAATAATGAATGGAAGTATGGTTCTTTTGAAGCAAGAATAAAAGTGCCTGAGCCATTCGCCGATTCACGCGCTTGGCCTGCATTCTGGATGCTTCCCAATGCAGGCCCCTGGCCAAACACAGGAGAAATTGATATTATGGAAACAGGTTTGAATGGACAGCCATGGACATTCAACGGCACTATATTTTATTACAATGGAGGTACCCAGAATACAGGAACCGGCCCGGTTACAGTGAGCACTGCGGGTTGTCCGGGAAATCCTGGCGACATGTCAACCTGCTTTCATGTTTTCAGAGTAGACTGGTCGCCTAATTTAATTCAGTGGTATGTTGATGGAGTTTTGATCGGACAGCGTACACCTGCCAATACAATCGGCGGCACCTGGCCATACGATGCGGTGGGAAGAAATTATCATTTGATTTTAAATATGGCAGTAGGCGGATGGTTCCCCGGAACGCCGGTTCCGAACAACGCAAGATTTCCTCTGACGATGCAAGTGGATTATGTAAGAGTATACAGCAATCCTTCCGCTACACAAATTACCGGAAAGACAAAAGTGATGCAGGGAGATAACGGCTGGACTTACTCTGTGACCGTTGATCCGACAAGTACCGTGAACTGGTCTGTTCCTGCGGGAGCAACTATTGTATCCGGACAAGGGACAAGTCAGATTACTGTAAACTATGGCGCTGGCGCTGTGAGCGGAAATGTTTCTGCGACTATCACTCCTGTCGGTGCAGGCTGTGTTGCTTCGACAGTGAACCTTCCGGTATCTGTACTTGCAAACACATGTACCTTGATACTCGAAAATTTTGAAGCAAGCGCACCGCCCACCAGAAATTTAGGATTTAATTTTTCTACCGGCTGGATGAACCGTCCGAATGCGGCAGTACAATCCAATCCGTATGGAACATTTGCAAATCCCGGGGCTGCAGGAATAAACACCTCTGCAAATGTCGGGAAGTATGAACGTAATGCGGGAGTCGCCTATGATGTGCTGGCATACAATGATATTGCCGTCGGGAATGCGGCGCAATTCAGAAATGGAGTGACTACTTTTAATATGCATGTGCGGACCGATGCTCCTGCCGGTACGCAGGTGATGGTACAATTAGAAAACAGGAATGGTGCGCAGACAGGATGGCCTAACGGAATTTATGCACGCTTCACTGCAGTAACAGGCGCACCGAATACCTGGACGAATTTAGTATTTACATTACTGGATACGCCCGACGCCATGATGCCGGCAAATCAGGTGGATCAGCTGGTGCTATTCTTTAATCCGAATTCCAACACCAATAATACTTATTACTTCGATAATTTTATTCGTGCAGGAATTACTCCCAACACTTCCGCCATCACAGGAGTAAATTCTGTTTGTCAGAATAATGCAGGAGTAGTTTATTCCGTAACAGGCCTACCCGGATCCACTTACAACTGGACAGTCCCTGCCGGTGCAACTATTGCGAGCGGACAAGGAACAAATTCAATTGTAGTAAATTTTGGTACGACAAGCGGAAACGTAACGGTGACAGAAACAAGTGCAGTAAACTGCGTTGGTCCGACAAGAACACTTGCTGTGACGGTGGCAGGCGCTTGTGTGCTGACAGCAAATTTTTCTGCTACACCTTTAACAACATGTGCCGGAGCCACTGTTGTATTTACTGATCTCACTACCGGTAAAACCGGCGGAGAAATTTATTCCTGGGATTTTGGTCCGGGCGCGAGTCTCCCTGCAGGAACTACCGGAGCTGGTCCGCATAATGTTACTTATTCTACAGGCGGTGCAAAGACAGCAACCTTGACAGTGACGAAAGGCGCTGCCAATGATGTTGAAGTAAAAACAAATTACATTACGGTGACGCCTCCTCCTGCCAGTTGTTTATTTCAGGATGATTTCAGCAATGCCACAGTAAACTGGATCACTCCGATACCTGGTGCATTTTCTCATGCAGAAGCAGGAACGGTGTGGACAGTAAGTAATGCAGGTTATGCAGAGTGGGATAATTTTATCTACACCTTGAATAACGGCACGATTGCGCAGAGTTTAAATTTTGCCTGCCCGATGAACAAGCCAATCTTAAAAATCAGAGCGAAAGCTTCCGCGAATGCATTGCTGCGAATACAAATGCTCGATGCCACTGGTAAATCTACCGATAACGTACCAGGCTTCAACATGGAATTGACAACTACTTATCAGACTTTCACGATTGACTATGCTGGCGACCTGAGAAATTTTTACGGCGCTACTCCTGGATTTTTGGATAGTGCGAATATTAACAGGTTGCAATTCTTTATCAATCCCGGGTATGTAAGCTTTCCTTATGCCGGTGTGAATGGAACATATAATACTGCTTTCGGTGGAACAGTCGATATAGAATGGATAGGCATTGGCGATAATTGCAATAATACTTTGCCGGTAGAATTAATTTATTTCTCTGTAAAAGAGAGCGGAGATAATGCTGCCCTTATTTCCTGGACAACTGCTTCAGAAAAAAACAATTCTCATTTTGAAATATTAAGGAGCAGCGATGGAAAAGATTTTGAAAAAGTGGGACGTATTGAAGGAAGCGGTACAAGCAATGTAGAAAATAATTATTCATTCATTGATCATAGCCTGAATGGAAGTATATATTATTATATGCTGAAACAGGTGGACTATGATGGCGCAAGTTCTTATTCTGAAATTAAATCCATTCATTATAATCAGGAAGCTTATGTGAATGTATTTCCTACTCTTGTTTCAGCGGGCGATCCAATACATGTTGAGTCTGTAGGAATTAACGAAGTAAAAATTGAGATTTCCGATGTGAATGGGAAAATATTTTTCAATAACAATGTCAACAGTGTTCATGAAATTCAGACAAAGGACTTATTGCCCGGGATATATATTGTAAAAATAGCTTCGGGTGACCAGGTGACTACGAAGAAGATAATGGTTTATTAAATATTCAGCATAATGTGGGGCAATTACAATATTTGACTCTCGTACGCACTTGTCATTCGGTAGGAAACTTGTTATTTAATTTGTAATAATTCGATATTTGCTGCTAAATTTTTAGATGGCAGTTCATTTAATTAACAAGATCCTTCCAGACAGGGGGAATCATCTTGTATTATAATAATAAAGGCCGGAAATTTCCGGCCTTTATCATTAGCCTAAAACTCAAAACTTAAATTATGATCAAAATTGTTACTGCTTAATCAGTCGTACTGTTTCGACCGTGTTATCTTCTGTTTTAATCTGCAGGTAATACAATCCAACGGGCTGATCAGATAGATCGATGTTTAAATTGCCGCCGCCTGATTCTGAAGTGATACTTTGTATGTTTCTTCCAAATGCATCGAAGACCGCTGCTTCGGAAGACTTCACGTTTTTCATATCCACAGACACCTGATCTTTAAATGGATTAGGGTAAGCGGATAGCGATGTTTCATTTACGCGATTGAATACACCTGCAACCTGAAATGTATTTACTTCAATAATTTCTATGCCATCCACTTTTGGATGTTGCTTCACACGTCTGAGGTCAATATCAAGATTGCCATCGCTGGTGACGATAAAGCTTTTCATTACCCCTACATCGTGGCCTGCGTCTGCAAAAATGTCGTAATCATTCAGCTTTAGTCCGCCTTCAATTAAAATATCAAATACTCTTTTGCTTACGCTGTCAAAATACATTTCAGCAAAGTATAATCTCACCTCTACTTTTTGTCCGGCAGTTACGGGAAAATTATATTCCAGCTGCGGTATATCCCAGCTTCCTAGTCCCCTTTCTGTTTTGAAAATTTTATATGGAGTAGAAGCAGGCACTGACGGACTATGGATTACAGAATCGTAAGTAATGTAAACTTTATTTCCCATGGCAGTCGTATCCACGTATGGACAAGGAGTGATGTAATCGTCAGTCATCCAGTCAACAGAGGAAGTATCAATACTTGCTGCCTGCGCTCCGCCGGCATTCACTCTGTATAAAACTTTTCCATAATCCGTTGAATCTGCCAAAGCGAATTCCCCGCAGCACAAAGTCAAAAATGCTAAAGCAATAGTAAACAGTCTTTTCATATATCTATCAGGTTTATTTTTTTAAATAGGAAGCACCTCGTAATTCAGCTCAATGCATTTACAGGATGGATACTCCCCTGAATATTTAACTACGGAAGTCTTTTTTTTGTTATGGGGATTTTCAATAATAAAAATACCTTGAGAAAACATCTGAAAGTGAATCAGGAATGCAGTTTTTCGCTCTATTCTTCGAGAATAAACTTTCCGAATTTCAGCTTGCCGTCTTCAGATTTAAGCTTAATGATATATAGGCCTTTTTTAAGGTTGAGACTATTCAGCTCAATAAATACTTTTTGGTTGTGGACTTCTTTATTTCCTATAATATATTCCGCGCCTGTTTCATTGATGAAGGATACAAATACCTTTTTCATGCCTTCGTCGGGGAGAACCATATATATTTCTTTTTTGGCAGGGTTGGGATAGACGGTAATACGTGTATCTGGTACCTGATCAAAAATTCCTGTAATGAACAATGGACTTTTAGGCCATTCGATATTGATCATTTTATTGGATCCTGTTCCTTTGAAAGTGATACCTGAAGCAGTCTGGCATTCTACCTGTGTAATGTTCTCTTCAGAATTTATCAGAAATGTCATGGCATACCTGCGTAAATCATCAGGTACCTGATCAAAGTCAACATACAGGTATAAAGCATTTCCCTGCAGGGATTGAGAAGTAGAGCTGTATTCTCTTACAGATAAATATTCATACACTTCCTGCAGCGGCGCCATCCATACATTATCTTTACCTCCCTTGCCATAATTTTTTTCTATATTTTCCATATGGGATTTAAATGTAGGAAAAACCAGGCTTCCCCCTCTAGGTGTTTTGGATACGCTGTGCGTAAATTCAGAATACCAGTAATGTGCTGTAGAAGAGCTCTTTGCTGCTACTGCGTTTACTTTTCCTGAATTCTGATTGTAAATATTGTCGTCAAGATATTGTCTGTATAATTTAAAATTTTGCAAAGACAGAGGCGATTCTATTTTAAGACCAGTGCCTCCGGGAAAATCTTTCTGATTGTATACTGCCTTCATCCCATTGTTGAAAGCATAATTGGTATATTCAGAATCTCCTGATGGAATTACAAAATGAGACAGCGTAATTCCTATTTTTGATTTAACATAGGTATTGTTGTTGAGGATTTCTGCTGTGTAGTCAGTTCCAGGTCCGTTCTTATGAGTATAGCTGTGATTGAATAAATCCCATTTTTTGCTGTACAGATCACTCACCTGATTCCATGTAATAACTCCCGGGGTCCCTTCATGGGGATCATCGCCATTGGAGCTGATAGAATTAATGGCAATACCTCCTCTGAATGGAATGTCGTTTCCGCATCCGTCAGTATAAAACAAACCCGGATAAGTTTGTCCTGTCTCTGCACTGTATCCTCCAGAGAAAAGAGGGTACGCTGCCGTGTAAGAATCTGCCTTCCCATCGTCAAAAGTAAAGCTGTAGGCAAACTCCTTGTTGTATTTCAGTGGCGCTTTGCTTACCTCCGTCACATCAGGCTTGTTTTCAAAATAAATAATGATCAAAGCCTTGTTGCCTTTCAGCGCCTGTTTTTTTTGAATATTATATCCAATAAAATTTACATACCTGTGAGACGATGTATTTACTTCTCTTTGAGATCTGTGTAAATTTGAGGCACTATTTAAATAAATATTTTCATGAGGCGCTATTTCGTTTTTTCGAAATGTGCCTTCAGAAATAATTTTATCCGATAAAAAGTATTGCGTTCCGCCCAGGATAAGCAGCAGGGAGAAAATAAATTTATAGTTGAGTATTGTTTTCATATCGCTTCTTCCTTTCTTTAAATTCTGTTTGCTTATCCTGTATTATTTCTTTATAACTTTTACCCTAAACGATCTTTTTTATATTTCTGAAAGTAAAACTGCAGGTAGTATATATGTAGTACCCTTTCAGATTAATGTATAATCCGTTTATAAATTCCAAAATTAAAGGCTCTACCAAAATAATAAACTTCGTTTTTATCCTGCTTGTTTAAACCCCTATGTTAAATACTCTTCCTTTTTCATAATGAATAAATATTAATGCTGACTTCCCGGTATAACCTACTCTTTTTTTAACAGGAAAGATCTTGCCGTATTCTGCTTTTTGTCGCGTATTGTTAAAATATACACCCCTGTAATAAGATTGCTGATATCCAGATTATGATTATTCACAAAATCCGTCTCTCCTGAACTTAGTACTATTCCAGAGGTGGAGCGTATTTCCCAAAGCAAAGCTTCAGGGATGTTGTCAATCATTACCTGGCTTCTGCCCGGGTTAGGATAAATAATTACCGTGCGGAATAAATTGCTTTCCTGTGTGCCTGTAGGGCCGAGGATGCTTTCGCCCCGCAATACTATGTTGCCAGGATTGTTTGCGCCTGTATGCTGAATGTTAAGCGCTGCATTTTTTTCTCCTGCCGAAGCCGGATCAAAAGTAATTACAAGACTTAATGATGAGCCTCCCGTCAATACATATGGTAAGGACGGTGGCGACTCAATGAAAAATTCATTTTCAGGGTTATTGCTAAAGTCTATACTTGTAATAGTGATGCTGTTGTTTCCGGCACTATTTACAATAGTTATTGTTTCAGTTTTAGTCTCAGTCTGAGGTACTTCTCCAAAATTTATTTCTGAAGGCATTGATAGCTCATTGGGAAGAGCAGCCTCAAATGAAAATACTTCCATAGAATATAATTCAGAACTGTTGCTTCCACCCCGGGACTTGCTTCCTGAAACAATGTAAACTTTATTATTAAAATTGATGGCATGGGTAGCATGTCTGCCGGTGTCTAAACGCGCAAGCGCTCTCCAGGTATGAGCATTCAGATTCATTGCCTCTGTTTGATTATGCGCGATGAGCTGAGATGAACTTTCACCACCTATTACCAGTAGTTCATTATTTAAAACGACAGACGCTGTTCCTGCTCTTCCTGTTGGTAGATTGTTTTGATAAGTCTGCCAGGCCTTGGCCGTAAAATCATATACATCCACTTCATATATAAGAACATCGGCATTTTGATTATTTACATAGCGGCTCATTCTTCCTCCGGCAATATAAAGTTTGTTGCCGGAAATGACTGCCTGGAAATGGTCTCGGGCACGGGGTGCATCTGCCAATGAAGTCCATGCTCCTGTGGCAGGGTCATATTCATCCAGCCAGGATACGTTCCCTCCCAGGTGGCCATTGGTTGCGCCACCTATTATATAAATTTTATTGTTGTACACTACTGCTCCTGAAGCGCCCCTTCTTCTGTCGGCAGGGACTGTTCCTCCTTCGCTCCAGGTATCATCTGCCGGATTGTAAATGTAAATTTTATCTACAGGTGTTTCCGCGGGATGCCCTCCCGTGAAGGCGCCTATGATATAAATTTTTCCGTTAAAGCTTACTGCTTGGAAATGGTGAAGCTCGACAGGTGATTTATTTGTGCCCTTGGTCCATGTATTGGCGGCAGGATCGTAAATGTTGGTATATTTTTCTAAACCTAATCTTCTTCCTCCTATCAGGTAAAATTTTCCATTGCACTCTACAAAACTACTTTCGTGCCTGTGGATTATCCCCTGGTTTGTGATGGTTTCCCAATCTCCTGTCTGCGCAAAACATGTGTTGATTAATAATATTGAATATAATACAGTAATTAATATTCGTAAACGTTTCATTTCCATATCGCTTCTTCCCGCTTTATTATTTAACTGCGAATTCTTTTTGGATGTTTTTGGAAAAAGCCACAATCTTTCAAATCAGTAAAAAGTGTCTTTTTTTTGCACATTGGACAATATAATTCCCAATTCCCTGGTATAACTATCAGATAATTAAAAGCCCTGAACAAATTCCTGTATAAGGAATTATATATTAATCATGGCAGGGGTAAAAATGCTCCTATGCTTTGCATTTTATCATTTTAAACATTTATCTATGAGAATTGGGATAGAAGCACAACGGATCTTCAGGAAGAAAAAAGGCGGTATGGATGTCGTGGCTTTGGAAACGATTAAAAATCTCCAGAAGATTGATAAGGAGAATGAATATATAATATATGCTTCGCAGGATGAAGATACCAGTTATTGCATTGAAGAAACTAAAAATTTTAAGATAAAATATATCAAAGGACTTTCTTATGTAGATTGGGAGCAGGTCTGGCTTCCTCTTCAGGCACAGAAAGATAAGCTTGATGTATTGCACTGTACCAGCAATACTGCGCCTTTGTGGAGCAATGTGCCAAAAATAATTACAGTGCATGATATTATTTATCTTGAAAAAAAATCATGGCCTTCAAATGCTAATCCTTATCAGCGTTTAGGAAACTACTATAGAAGTATTGTAGTGCCTATGGGTGTTAAGACGGCCGAGCAGATAGTTACTGTTTCTGGCTTTGAAAAAGCCAATATCATTAACAGGTTTAAGCTCGACGATTCAAAAGTAGAAGTGATCAGCAATGGGGTGAATAATGTGTTCAGGAGAGTAACTGACACAGATACTTTAAATAAAGTCATAAAAAAATATAATCTTCCGGGCCGGTATATTCTTTTTATGGGCAATACGGAGCCTCGTAAAAATATGCGCAACATGCTGAAGGCATACGCAATACTTGTTGCCAAGCAAAGTAAGGCGCCGGATTTGGTAATCACTAACGTGGGCCGTGAATATTTAAATAAAATATTAGAGGAGATTGGAGAAAATTGGATTGAGCAGAAAATAACTTTAACAGGTTATGCAGACTTTGCAGATCTTCCTGCCTTGTACAGCTTATCAGAGTTTTTTGCATACCCATCTTTGCGTGAAGGATTTGGTTTGCCGATTGTAGAAGCAATGGCATGTGGCACGGCGGTAATTACCAGCAACGTTTCGTCTATGCCGGAAATTGCAGGAGATGCGGCATTGCTTGTAGATCCTCATGCTCCTGCCAGCATTGCAGAAGCAATGAACAGGTACGTGTCGGACCCTGAATTGAAAAAACAAATAATTCAGGCCGGACTGAAAAGATATAAAATGTATACGTGGGAAGAGTCAGCTAAAAAGCTGGTGAATATTTATGATTCTTTTGCCTTTAATCAATATTCTAAAAAAGTAGCAATTAATCTGACATAGTTTTTCTTGCTTACTATATTAATGAATAGTCTGAGGTTTAAACCTCAGACTATTTTTTTTACATCATCATATTGGTAATGATTGCATCTTACCGGTAATAACTTGATTCCTTTAAGGGTATTTTGAATTTTTCAGGAGAGTGCCTTCTAAAATTTCCAGTACTAATCTAAGTGTCATTTGATCAACAAAGAATATATGCTGCTGTTTATGCAGATAAAGCTGATGGTGATATCACCTGCCAGGATTTTGATTAACCTCGGTGAAAGATAAAAAAAGCCGGATCATTTATGAACCGGCTTTTAAAAACGTGGTAGTGTTTTATTCTATCACTAGTTTCTTGATCAATGATCCATCCGCAGTTTCCAGCTTAATAAAGTAAATACCTTTATGAAATTTTCCCAGATCAATAGTTTCAAGATCTCCATTTTGATTTAAGATCAATTGTCCTTCAGCATTGGTGATTTTTACATTAATGATTGGCTGAGAAGAATTGTTCTCAATCATAATTTTATCATGAGCAGGGTTTGGATAAATATTAAATTTATCTTGTGAAGAATTTGTAATACCTGTGCATGTATTAATTGTAAGAGCCATATTGTCTGTAACATTTGCACATGGAGTATTTCCTGTTGCTGTAAGCGTAAGTGTTACGTTTCCTGCAATTTTATCTGCAGCGCTTGGATTGTAAGTAGCATTCAATGTTGTATTATCGGGAGTAAAGGTTCCTGTACCACTGCTGCTCCATGTACCCGTAGGAGAGTTTGTTTTTACCCCGGCCATGGTAGCTGTTGCATTGTTGCATATTATTTGATCTGCTCCGGCATTTACGGTTGGCCGGCGCACAAATGTAACAAGCATCAGGTCTTCGGCTTCTGCACATGCCGGTCCAATGCCTTGTGCTACAAGTTTAATATAAACCGATCCGTTAGCGGTATCTGCAGTAGTTGGTGTATATGTTACAGAAGCGCTGCTGTTGTCGGGAGTAAATGTTCCCAGTCCACCGCTTAGCCACATCAGACTTCCTGTTCCTATTCCGGATAATGAAACAGTACTATTGGAACAAACTGTCTGATCAAGGCCTGCATTTGCACTTGCAGGCGTTGTGCATGTTGGTGCTGATCCTCCAATCTGTATGTATTTGATGTTGATGGTTCCGTTAAACGCTATCGGTGTTCCTTCACCTGTACCTGGATAGATAAGTAAATTAGTGATTTTTGTTTTATCTACGGCTCCGTTATTGCTGCCGCCATACTGCTGCATAAAAACAGGATATGTAAAAGTGTACACAGCATAAGAGGTAGTGAGATTTCCTGATACATTGGTTCCTGCTTCGCTATCTGTTGTTCTTGTTAGTCCGGCCGTAGGATCATCTGCGCTTTGCATATCTACGCGAAGCTTAATCGGCGAAGAAGCCTTTGCTACAATATAAACGGTCTCCTGTCCGGTAACATTTACCGGAGCCGAAGCGCCCAGGTTAAATGCAAAAGACTTGTAATCGCAGCTTGCGGAGGCAGGAATATTCACGTTGATTTTCACAGAGCTTCCATCCTGTGTAAATGCCGGTGCGGATGAACAAGCCATTGGCCATCCGGCTGCTCCGAAAGGTGAAGGATCTCCTCCAGTGTAAGTGAACACCTGTGCAAAAGAAGATTGGATTATCAGCATCATAGCTAATGCATTTAGTAATATTTTTTTCATAGTTGAATGTTAAAGTGGAACAAAAATTAAATCATTTAAATCCATAAGCTGTTATGCCAAAACTGTAAATCAGACATTTTGTTTAAATAAATACGGATTTTTTAATGTTGTTTTCCTCCCTTTAAATAATCTTTTTTTACTTAAAGTTTTAAAGAACACAATCACGGATAATGGGTTTTAATAGCTGAACTCAGCCAGATTTTATGAAGAAAATATTCTGCCCTTACATTGTAATTCTTTGTCTTTTATTTTTATCCTTTACTGCTGTAAGCCAAATAAATTTCAGCTCCTCCAATCTTACAAATTTCACTATAGCCAACCCTACTACTCTGCAGTTTGGTCCGGATGGAAGATTGTACGTGGCCCAGCAGGATGGAACGATTAAAGTGTTTACCATTCAGAAAAACGGATCCAATAATTATACCGTCATTTCTACTGAAACGATTCTGCTGATTAAGCTCATACCAAATCATTATGACGACGGGACTTTAAAACCCTTTAACTCTCAGACCAATAAAAGACAGGTTACAGGTTTATATGTTACAGGCACAGCATCAAATCCGGTAATATATGTTTGCTCTGCCGACAGTGATATGGGGGGAGGCACTAACGGCGACAAAAATTTATGTACCAACTCAGGCATAATTTCAAAGCTTACATGGAATGGAATGCAGTGGCAGAAAATAGATTTGGTAAGGGGAATTCCAAGATCAGAAGAAAATCATGCGCCGAATGGAATACAGGTAGATGAAACAAATCAGATACTTTATCTAGCTGTCGGTGGTTTGACCAATGCAGGATCACCTTCCAAATTATTCGCATACATTTCCGAATATGTTTTGTCGGCTGCAGTGCTTTCAATAAATCTCCAGGCGATAGAAGCAATGCCGGTAAAAGATGCATCAGGCGCCCATCCTTATAAATATGATATTCCTACATTAGATGACCCAACCAGATCCAACAATCCTGATGGTTCAGATATCAATGATCCATTCGGAGGCAACGATGGATTGAATATGGGAAAAATTGTAGCAGACGGACCCGTTCAGGTTTTCATTCCGGGTTTAAGAAATGCTTATGATATGGCGCTTACAAAAACTCCCGGGAGAGCAGGCAGATTATATCTCATAGACAACGGAGCTAATCCTAATTGGGGAGGGTTCCCGGAGAATGAAGGGCCTGCAGGAACGGCAACAAACAATTATGTTCCCGGCGAACCAGGATCTTTAAGTCCTGCCGGAGGAAATGGCGTAGTAAATAACCTCGACGGCTTGCATAAAATAGAATTGACAAATTACATTCCTGGATCTTATTATGGAGGTCATCCATGTCCGCTAAGGGCAAATCCTGCAGGCGCAGGATTATATACTCATTCGGGAACCCTGGAAACCGGAACAGGGGTGTGGCGAACAAGTACTACCGATCCTCAATATCCTTTACCGGCTGACTGGCCACCCGTGCCGCCAAATATGGGGTCAGCGTTAAAAGTTGGGGAGTAATTGAAAAAAGGATAGTTTTGGGATAAAAAAATTATCGAAACAATAGAC
>JAIERY010000104.1 GCA_019746425.1 Cytophagaceae bacterium | reverse complement strand
CAGGGCCATGTAATGCGATCTGACTTTTTTAACATCAGAAAGAATTACTCCCGGTAAAGCCATCAGATTCTGCTCTATTCTTAATTGAATTTCCCCGATGATTATAAAATCAAAATCTTCTATCAAAGAATAATTTCCAAGTATGCTGCCCGCAATAGAGTTTTCTATTGCCATTACGGCAAAGTCAACTTTCCCTTCTTTCAGTTTATTGCAAAGTTCTTTAAAGGTTTTACACTCTTCTGTCTCTATATCAGCACCGAAGTAATGCCTGGCAGCAATGTCATGAAATGAGGCCTTTCCTCCCTGTATCGCTATTTTCATTAAAATGTATAAAAGATTAAATCAAGGAAGGCTAAAATACTAATAGTATTCTATAAAAACCAAAAAGGTAAAACAGAGATGTTTGTATGGAGAGGAAACAGGTACCCTTACTGCCGGTCTGTGAATTTATTCCATATAGTAGTTACTACCATTAAACCAATAGCGAAAGTAGTAATGAAGACTATAAGAAACAGAATAAATGGACCGTAGGATAGACTTAAGTTATTTGAGGCAAAGATTTCACGAAACAAATCAGCGAATATCATAAAATTCAGTATTAGTTATTGGTTGACATTAATCTAATGTTTTATACTATTCTAAGAAAAAAAGTAACCAAACTAAGCTGTATTTTTTAAAAAAAACAAGACAAAATCTATAATTTAAGAGCTTTTAACGACTAAAAAATCTGTCTTATCTCATTTTTGATATATTTCAGCGCTTTGGTAGTAGGATCCTCTGATAATTGTAATAAACGGTCAATAATTCTCTTTGCCAATTCAATTCCGCGTGCATCCCGGGGCAAGCCTTCTGAGGCTGAGTTAATTATACCTGTAATATGATCCATAGAAACTTTGATCAGGGCCCAGGATTCCTCGCTCATATATACCTGCTGAGACATATTGTGGGCATATTCTTCCCTGATTTCTCTCAGTAGTCTCTGATGCAGTTCGGCGACATTATAGGAAGGATCATTTACTCTTAGTATAAGGTTATGAGGCGAAACTCTTTCCAGGAAGAGGCACATTCTCTCATAAGCCTGTAATCTTATTGGCAATACTATATCTGTATTTTTTATTTTGATATCAATAAGTTTTTTTTCAAAGTCTTTGGTAAGGAATGATTTTACGGTGAGATACATGGCATATAAAACCAGACCGGCGGGAAGAAGAATTTTTACAAAGTCACCTAAGATTTTTAATCCGTTTTCCATAAAAGTATTTCTGTTAAAATCTAAAACGATGTAAATTAAATGAATATTAAATAATAAAAAACTCCCTTATCGGTTCAATTTCATCTGTAAGAGGGTTTGTAAGGTAAATATATATTATCTTGTTTAAATTTACTTTATCAGCTGCATGAGCAAGCCCGCAATTAAAAAAGATATTCCATTTACCATAACTCAAAAAGCCCTGGAAGAGATTGTTTTTATAATAAAAAATAAAAACATACCTCCTGATTATGGCCTTAGAATAGGAATTAAAGGCGGCAGCGGCTGCGGAGGGGTAAACTACCTGCTTGGTTTTGATACTGTAAAAGAAAGCGATGATATTTATATATTGGAGGGAGTGAAAATTTATATGGAAAAGAAACATGCTATGTTCCTCGCAGGAAAAGAAATCGATTTTGAAGATGGCGCGAAAGAAAGAGGGTTCATATTTAAATAAATTCCAAACATCAAAATTCAAAATCCACTTTAACGAGTTGTATTTTGGGATTTGAAATTTGATGTTTAATAAGTTTTCGTCATATCTCCCGTAATGCAAATAGTATAATCGGCCTTCCCTTTATTCTCTTTTTCCAACTGTTTGATTTCATCCTGTTCTACTGAGGTAACAGTGATAATTTTCAGATCAGGGTTTTTCTTTTTCAGAAACCAGCAGATGCCTTCAAAATTATCAGAATGGTATGAGCCATTAATATGAAAAAATAATTTTCCTTTTTTCCAATTCAAAAAAATAAAATGGGCCATGGTGGCATCTTTCAAAGCCTGGGCTTCGGCCATATAAGGAATGGCCATAGCGCCGTGATGCGAATCGGCATCTTTCAAAATTTTATATCCCGGCAATTCAAGGTTCATTTCAACAGGTAAAGGAGGGAAGTGTTTTTTTGATTCATCATTTACAGTATCTAAAACCTGCAGACCATTTTTTGCCACCAGACTTGCCAACTTACGGGGTATGCTGGTAGCTATCATGGGTATTTTCTTCTGTGAAGATAATTCCAACAGAGGCTTATAGTCCGAAGCGTAATTACTCCACAAAGTAATTTGCTTTTCAAGCTCTTTATCAGAAACAGCTCCTTTGAGATATTCATCAATAGCTGACTGGTCATCAGACTCAAACATTTCAGCACCTAGTATCAGATCTTCTTTCTTTGATTTAAATAAATCTTTGGCAATAGAAAGTTCAAGCCAGTGACAGACGGGATTATTATGCATTTCACCGAATAAAACTATATCGGCATCCCGGAAGCTTTTAATCATTTTATCATAATTGTTTGCCGACGCTTTTTTATCAAATATTTTATAAGGAGGTTTATCTTCGAAAGAGAAGAAGAATATCGAAAGAATAATTATAGAAAGGGAACTGAATGAAAACCGGTTCATCGGGAATGCTTCAGTGTTACTTTAGCTTTTTCACAGGGGCCGCCTACCGCAGGAGCAAGCTTGGAGAGAGATACTTCTGCAGCTTGTGCAATAGGAAATTTATCAAAAACTTTTTCTAATATATTTTTGCAGACATTTTCAAGAAGCCTGGACGGTATTGCCATTTCATCTTTGACAACCTTATAAAGATCTTCATAGTTAATGGTATTGGAAATCTGATCGGCATCGTCCCCTTTTACCAGCACGGTAGTCACTTTAATATCTACCAAAAAGCGATTGCCTGACTTTCTTTCCTCTTCATAAAAGCCATGATAGGCGTAAAAAGATAATGCCTCTAAAGATATTTCTGTTTTCATTTTATTGAATCAAAAAAATTTTCTTCTGAATCTTTTTTGTTTTGGTTGATAGTTTGCTGAGCTTGTATTTGCTCGCCTGAAATACCAGGCTCTGAGCTTTTCTTCTCAGGCATAGCAAGATTACGCATCTCTTTTATATTTTCATCTATGCCTTTATGACGGGAAATAATTTTATTAACTTTTTCCAGAATATCATTTGAAAGGTGCCTTAATTCATCCAGCAGGTTATCCCGCTGATCCAGCATATAACTATAATCCTTCTGCAAAGCTTTTGCTTCATCTTGCATCTCTTCAATAATTTCTTTTGATTTCATTTCTGCTTCTTCCACCATTGCCCTTGCCTGTGATTTGGCTTCGCTCATCATGGCCGCAGCTTTTATCTGAGCTTCTTTCAGGTGCAGCTCGGCTGTTTTATTAGCATGATCGATCATAGTAGCTCCTGTATCTTCCGCAGTCTTTAATGTTTTAAATAAAGACGATTCCACTTCCCGCAATCTTGTCACTTCTCTTTCTGTTGTCTCAAGTTTCCTTCTCAACTCTTTATTTTCATCCATGATTCTTTCCCACTCCTGCGAAAGAGATAAAAGAAATGCATCAACTTCCTCTTTTTCGTAGCCGCGAAACGCTTTTTGAAAATCTTTTTGCCTGATCTCGATTGGTGTGATCTTCATAATAATTTTAAATTTTAAATGCTAAATTCTCAATGATATTCATTGATTTAAAATTTTTTCTAAGTATTAAAATTTAATTCCCAGATGGATATCGTTCGGTCATCACTGCAGGAAATTAACCGGTTCTCAAATGAAGTCCATAGCAGTTTATTTACCGAAGTGCCATGACCCGCATACCTGGCTTTATCTATAACCTTTAACAGCTGAAATGTTTGAGCGTCCCATATCTTTATCGATTTATCCATGCTGCAACTGGCAAAATATTTTCTATCCTGACTAAAACTTATATGATTAATGGCATACATATGAGCTACTATTGAATCTGATAAAGAATAATCATTCTTTGCATTCCATATTTTCAGATGCGCATCCCTGCTTCCACTTATTAACCAGTTGCCATCTGCAGAGTAAGCCAGGGTAAAAATAGAATTACCATGAGCATGAATGACTTTTATAATATGAAAATCATCCAGGGAAAATATCCGTATGGTATTGTCGCTATATCCGATTGCCGCTTCTTTTTTCTCTTCATTCAGCGCAATGCACCGCGCACTTTTATCTGATACTTTTATTTTAGCCAGCGTTGAAAAATCATCTTCTTTTAAAACGATCAGTGACCCATCTCCTGTTACTGCAAAAATTTTTCCGTTAGCGCATTTGATATCAAAAATACTGGCCTCTGTAATTTTTGCAGAGTGGATTTCTTTTTTGGTATCCAGATCTATACGATGAATCCCTTCAAAGTTTTCCCCTACCAGCAAATGATTTTTTTCAGAAAAAAAATATAAAGCGTAAACCGAATTGTTAACCCTGGCAACCAGTTCCCCATTTTCCGGATCTTTCAGATCCCATTTCACGATCATTCCATCTCCGCCAGCCGAATAAAAAACATTTGATTCCTTACCTTTTTCGAGCGTGTAAATACAATCCCTGTGCCCGGTAAGCGTTGCAATTTTTACCACATCGATTTTAGGCATGGGTTCAAATTATTTTTTATAAATTTAACAATTATATTATTAATTAAAGTCTTAAATCCACCAATACTTCCCGCATGCCTTTTATCAAGCTCGAAAATATCACCTCTGCCTGCGCATGGGGAATCTGGGAAATCAGGGAGTCTCTCGAAGAATTACGCTCGCTTCTGAATTCTGAAGAAGATTTTCAAAAACTCAAAGGCATCAGAAATGAAGAAAAACTCAAAGACAGCATTGCAGCACGAATAGTAATCCAACGGATATTGGCTGAACGCGGCATATCCTATAAAGGCATGGACTGCGACGAAAATGGAAAGCCTTTTTTAAAACAACACAGGCTGGGAATTTCGATAAGTCATAGCCATGGCGCAGGCGTAGGAATAGTTTACCAAAACAGTCAGATTGGTATAGATATTGAAATGATTCATGAGAAAGTCCGTAATATCGCCTTTAGGGTATTTAATAAGGAAGAAATAGGCGAAAATGGAGCAAATACCGAGAAATTGGTTACTTTGTGGTGCTTGAAGGAGGTATTATATAAGGCTCACGGACAGAAAAAGCTGGATTTCAGGGAAAATATTCATATAAAACCCTTTGAATACAGCGAAAAAGGCGGAATTTCCTTAGGGGAAATCAGAACGAAGGAGGGGGTAGAAACGTTTAACATTAAGTATCAAAGGGTTAAAGATTATATTATAGCTTATAATCTTCCCAAATAATAAAAATATGAAAAAATACATACTGGTTTCTTTAGTGATCATTTCTCTTATGAGCTTTCAGAAACAGCAGGTTTATGAGGTAGAAGACACTATCGGAAATTTTTCACTTCCCAATGCAATGGACAATGCCATGGTGTCTTTATCTGACTTTGCCAATGCAAAAGTGGTCGTAATTGTATTTAACAGTCCGGGTTGTGCCTTTTCGAGAATTTATGATGAAAGACTGGTGAATCTATCCAAAGAATACAAGGATAAAGGGGTGAATTTTATTTTCATTAATCCTAATAATCCATCGGTTAGCCCAGATGACAATGCAGAAGCTATGGTAAAGAGGGCCAAAGAAAAAGGATATCATTTCCCTTTCCTTATCGACGGTGATCAGAAAATCGCTACAGCATTCGGAGCTACCAAAACACCTGAAGTGTTTGTTTTGAAAAATCTGAACGGAGCTTTTGTATTAAAGTATAAAGGCGCTATTGATGATAATCCACAGCTTGCAAGTGAAGTAACTGCGTATTACCTGAAAGATGCTATTGTATCGGTGATGAATAATTCGGCAGTGAAAATTTCAGAGAAGAGAGCAACGGGGTGCATGATAAAAAAGTAAGTTAGAAAGTTGGAAGGTTTTAAGGTTGAAAAGATACTCAACATTTAAACTTTGCAACTTTAAACTTTCCAACCATATAATTAGTCTACGTTTTCTCCCTCATTTGCTATTAAGCGCAGCAGGCTTTTAATTTCTTCTACCTTATAACTATCTCCCACTTTCTCAAAAGATATCACGAGGTTTCTGAAAACTCTTTTGATGATATCTATATGGCCACATGGCTCATAAAACATATCCATCTGTGAAAGATTTAAATGTGAAATATAGTTGTCTATATCCGCCCTGGAAAAGATCAAACCCTTATTGAACGCGTTGATATAAAACTGTGTCTGATCTGATTTATAAGTAAGGATAAAAAGATTCGGAAGGTTTACGCCATATACCGGCAGTTTTAATTTCTGTGCTACCAGCATATATATCACGCAAAGAGAAATGGGATTTCCTTTTTTACTTTCCAGCACCATATTCAGCATAGAGTTTGCCGGTGAATGGAAATTTTTGGTGTTGGCAGAAAATTTCAGTTTATTAAATAAAACGTTGTTCACAACTTTCACCTGGTCAAAAGGCAGCAGGTCGTTCTTCATCTCCAGCCATGTCTCGTAATATATCTGCTCAATTTCATTTTTCAGTTTGGTAAACTCAAGATCCGGATACTGATAGGTAGCAATGATCCACATCCCTTCCAGCAGATCCTGCGCGCCATCATTTTTCCATTTAATCAACTTCTCCTTCATTAATTCAAAATGAAGTGCGTGAATAATATCTTCTATTCTTTTCTGTACAACCGGATTAAAATTATTTTCCCATTCAAATTCCAGAAATGGAATTACGTCTTCTCCCAGTGCAATAATTTCTTTTTCCACATGAGTAATAATCTCATTATCCTCGTCATCGAGTAAAGAAATTAAAGCCTTTATTTTTTTATCGTTAATCATGTGTTAATGTACGAAAGTGTTAATGTATTAGCGTGTTAATTTATAGAAACATCAACACGCTAACACATTAACACATATGTACTTTTTATTATACGTTTTAATTTTTTTTACGTTTGAATCACTCCCACATTATATTGTCTTTCAATAG
The DNA here is from genome assembly GCA_019746425.1 of Cytophagaceae bacterium. Classification (GTDB taxonomy): domain Bacteria; phylum Bacteroidota; class Bacteroidia; order Cytophagales; family Cytophagaceae; genus JAIERY01. Next base: position 6,624 of record JAIERY010000104.1, on the reverse strand, counting down.
GAGCATTGTTTGCCGCTTCAATTCCCATTGAAATAACTTTACGGGTCTCCAGAGGATCAATTATTCCATCTACCCACAGTCTTGCAGCGGCGTAATAAGGAGATAATTGTTCGTTATATTTTGAGGAAATATCATCCAGTAATTTTTTTTCATCTTCAGGAGAAATCGTCTGTCCTTTTGCTTTCAAAGCAGACACTTTTATCTGAAGCAATGTTTTAGCAGCGGATGCTCCGCTCATCACAGCAAGCTGTGCAGTCGGCCATGCATAGATCAGTCGCGGATCATATGCCTTTCCACACATTGCATAATTACCCGCCCCATAGGAGTTGCCTGTAATGATGGTAAACTTAGGCACGACAGAATTAGCCATGGCATTCACCATTTTGGCGCCATCTTTTATGATGCCCCCCTGCTCCGATTTGCTTCCCACCATAAAACCTGTAACATCCTGCAGAAATACCAAAGGGATTTTTTTCTGATTGCAGTTCATGATAAATCTTGCCGCCTTGTCTGCAGAATCAGAATATATCACTCCACCCATCTGCATTTCATTCTTCTTAGTCTTTACAACTTTTCTCTGATTAGCTACAATACCGATTGCCCATCCTTCAATTCTGGCGAGACCACATAAAATAGTCTGACCATACCCTTGCTTGTATTCATCAAACTCGGAATTATCTACCAGGCGTTTTATAATTTCTAAAGTATCATAAGGCTTTACCCTGTCTGCAGGAAACAATCCGTAGATATCCTGGGGATTTTCTTTAGGCTCTGCCGGAGCAATCCTGTCAAAACCTGCTTTATTGGAAGCGCCAAGTTTTGAAAAAATTCTTCTTATTCGTTCAAGACAATCTTCGTCGTTGGCACATTTATGATCAGTGACACCGGAAATTTCACAATGTGTAGTAGCTCCTCCCAACGTTTCATTATCTACATCTTCGCCTATGGCTGATTTAACAAGATAAGATCCTGCTAGAAAGACAGAACCTGTTTTATCCACAATCATGGCTTCATCAGACATAATAGGAAGATAAGCCCCTCCTGCCACACAACTACCCATAATAGCCGCTATCTGCACGATCCCCGTACCGGACATGATAGCGTTGTTCCTGAATATTCTTCCGAAGTGTTCTTTGTCTGCAAATACTTCATCCTGCAAGGGAAGAAAAACTCCGGCGCTATCCACCAGGTAAATGATCGGTAATTTATTTTCAATGGAGATTTCCTGCGCACGTAAATTTTTCTTTGCTGTCATTGGGAACCAGGCACCTGCTTTTACAGTCGCATCATTGGCAACAATCACGCATTGCCTGCCGCTTACATACCCTATGCCTGTCACCACTCCGGCTGAAGGACAGCCGCCATATTCCTGATACATTCCTTCTGCCGCAAATGCGCCGAATTCTATAAACCTGGAATTCTCGTCAATGAGTTTGGATATTCTCTCCCGTGCGGTAAGCTTTCCTTTTTCATGTTGATCTTTTATCTTGGCTTCCCCCCCTCCAAGATGCACTTTATGCAAACGGATTTTCAGCTGCGATGTAAGCTGCTTCAAAAGATCCTCATTTTTATTAAATTCTAAATTCACTCTCAGGCAATTATTTTAAACCGAAGATATAAATAAGTGGAGAATCAAAAAAATAAATTGTTATCAATAAAAACTGAGGCTTTTTTTATCCGATGGAGAAAGTTTTTTTAGTCTTATTAAAGTTTTAATGCCACGAGGCACAAAGACACTAAATCGTTACTCTTTGCGCTTCGCGGCTAATATTTTATATGAAGTGCAAATAATCCTACCAGAAAGGCGATGGACACATAATACCTCGCGGCAGCTTAATAATTACACCGGCCACCAGGAAAAATACATCTACTATCCCGATCTGAAAATCCACATCTCCCAGCAATAAGGTCTCATGCTGTGAATGCACATCCATTAAATGGCTTCCTAATTTTTTTAATCAAGTCAAGATTAATAGGTGTATCATTTACAAAAGCCCTTGATTATTCTGAGGAGATATTTCTCTTCTGATAATGCAATTCTCATCATAATCCGGCTCTGCTTCCTCAAATAATTTCTGAAGGTTTGAAGTGGTATCGCTTGTACCGTCTCCAAAGTACAATTTCCTTTGAGCGATTATTCCATTGACTATTTCCGAAGTATCTGTGAAAACCACTTCCTGCTTTTGCAACTGTCCTGACTTACAAGAGAAAAGCAGAAGAGGGAATGCAATGATACGGGTATCGGCAGTAACATATCCATTGGCAAAATTCCCTTTCACCACCAGCGTATCTATTCCTTTAAATGCAGGAAGATAATTTACGGCAGTTGCCAGCGGGTATCGGCTGCATTGAAAATTTGCAGAAGAGCCAAACTGATGAATTTTCCATGCACTTGGCTTCAAACGATTGGGAAACAGGCCACGGAGCGGTAAACCAACATACATAAAACAATTACAAAAAAACATAGTAAAAAACTGACCTGTAGCAAGCCGGCCGGTTATTTAAACTGAGCCAGGGGCGCATTGGAAAAGAAGCCGGATCAGCCAAAGTAAAGTTCATACCCATAATTAAGGTGATTAATTCCAGTTAGGGGTGCTTCCTTTAGGTGGCTTTCTTCCCAGTGGTTTCAGGAAGTGCTTAGGATTGTATTGGAAGTAATTTACCAGCGAGTCGAGATTGCTTACCGATTTATTTAAAGTATTATATAGTGTCGGATCATGAATCAGCATACCCATAGTACCTTCCTTACTATTAAGCTTTTTGGTAATTTCATTAAGATCTTTCATCGCAAGGTTTGCATTGTCCACCACTCTTTTCAATCTCAGATCTTTGAGGGTGTCGGAAACCTGCTTAAAGTTATCTACTATCGGACCAAATTTCTTTTGCATATCAACTAATGAAGCGGAAAGCTCACTGAAGTTAGTTGTAATGTTGTTGATCTTTGAACGATTTTCTTTCAGGGTTGTGCTTAAATCTCCCGTGGCCACTTGAAGATTAGTCATTGTCTTCTGAACATTCTGGCTGAAGGCCGGATCGAACATCTTATTCATCCGGATCATAAGAGTATCCAACTGATCGATCACTGGCAAAGCTTTCTCACTGATCTGGGCCATGATATCCTGTTTTTGAAATCCGGTCAGGGTGTCGCCGTTTTTATAAGGTTCTCCTTTATTAGGCCTCAGGATCAGATTGATCTCCATTCCTCCAAGGAAGCTGGAGCTTTTTAATTCTGCCAGGGTACCATTACCTACTTTGATATCATCGTTGATCTCTACCGTTACCAGTACTTTATTATTTCTGTCAACCATAATGCGGGTTTCATCCACCCTTCCTACCGGAACACCATTCAGTGAAACAGGATTGGAAACAGTTAGGCCACCTACATCATTATAGACTACATAATATTTTTTGGTAGGAGAAAAAAAGTCTATGCCTTTTAAATAATTAAATCCTACATAAAGAATTATACCTGCCACCAGGGCAAGCAATCCTACTTTTACTTCTTTTGATAGTGCCACTTTTTTACTCATTCATTGATTCCAACTCTTTCTTATATTCCTTAAATGCCCTGTATATAGCAGAAGCAACATAAGTCCGGTTGGTTTGATTATTTAAATACTTTTCTTCTTTACTGTTTGTCAAAAATCCAATTTCAATCAAAACGCTTGGCATGGTTGATTTCCATAGTACCAGTAGACCTGCCTGCTTTACGCCACGACTGTTTCTGCCGACCCTTGTTTTAAACTGTATTTCAACCTTACTCGCAAATTTAACACTATTTTCCAAATAGGCCTTTTGCCAGTTGGAAATCAGAATATGTCCTGCCGGTGAATCTGGATTAAGGTCTTTATAATTTTTTTCATGATCATCTTCCAGGCTTACTACGGCATTCTCTCTTTTTGCCACTTCAAGGTTGCCCTTTGAAGTATGTAAACCCATAGTATAGGTTTCTGTTCCGTCTACCGTGGGAGGACCTGAGTTACAATGTATAGAAATAAAAAGATCTGCGTTATTCTTATTGGCAATATTCGCTCTTTCATGCAGTTCTACAAACTTATCGGTGGATCTTGTGTAAACAATTTTGACTTCGGGAAGATTTTCTTTGATGATTTTGCCAAGTTCAAGAGCTACCTGGAGGGTGATAGTGGCTTCATTAGTATTCTTGCCGTGACAACCAGGGTCCTTTCCCCCATGTCCCGCATCAATAATCACTGTTCTGATCTTGTATTGGGATATTTCAAGCTCTGAAAAAGAGCTTAGCACAAAAATTGCGGAGAAAAGCGTTATTAAAGCAAAATTTCTCACTTTTTTATTTTTTAAAAGTTATTAAACATAACTTTAACCCAAAATTGTAAAATTTTTATTTAAAACTGAAAAAATTACCTCACATTTTACTGGCCCTGACCCTTCAGGGCTTCTCATTTTTAGGAGTTTACTCCTATTCGCAGACTTCTATTGTTCAACCGGACAGCATACAAAACCAAGATTCGGTTGCCATTGTTTCTGATTCTATCCCAGCAACTGATACCATAAGCACCGCCGCCCAGAGTGATATAGAGACAACTATCAAGTATTCAGCCAGGGATTCTATCAGAATGGATGTCATCAATAAAATCGTGTACTTATATGGCGATGCTAAAATTGATTATGGCAAAATATCTCTCACCGCACAGGAAGTGGAAATAAACTGGAATACTAATATTGTTACTGCCAGACCCGGGCTGGATTCTACCGGAAAAAAAATTGGCGCTCCGATATTTAAAGATGCGGAATCTGTTTACCAGATTGAGAATGAAATAAAGTATAATTTTAAAACGAAAAAAGGAATCATCTCAGGAATTGTCACTCAGCAGGGAGAAGGATACATCCACGGAAACACTGTAAAAAAAGTAGATGAAGATCTTTATATCAAAAGGGCGAAGTATACTACCTGCAATTTGGCGCATCCGCACTTTTATATCAATGCACATAAGCTGAAAGTAATCCCTGATGATAAAATTGTATCAGGGCCGTTTAATCTGGTCATAAGCGACATTCCTACGCCGCTTGGATTTTTTCTGGGTTTTTTTCCAATGCCTAAAAAAGAAAAGTCAGGTTTTATTATTCCGACGGGAGGAGGTTCTACCCGAGGATTTTTCTTAAGAGAAGGCGGATACTATTGGGCAGTGAACGAATACCTGGGACTGAAATTAGTTGGCGATGGATATGCCAATGGAAGCTTTCGCACCAACTTCAATGGTGAATACAGAAAACGTTACGCATTCTCCGGAAGCCTGAACCTGAATTATAGCCAGATCAAAAACAGCTTCAATGAAAATGAAGGATTCTCTCAGGACATCAATATAGCATGGGTTCATTCTACCCAGAGAAAAAGAAACAGCAACCTTACTGCCAATGTGAATGCGGGAACTTCCAATTATTTTAAGAGAAACTCTTATAATCCTTCCACCTTCCAGCAGGGCGTTTTCAGTTCTTCCATTAACTACTATAAGAATTTTGCTAACAGTCCTTTCAGTATGAACGTGGCACTCCGCCAGGATCAGAACGTAAACACCGGCGTAATGAACTTCACTTTACCCGACGTGACTTTATCCATGAACAGGATCTATCCGCTGAGAAGAAAAAATGTGGCGGGCAACAAAAGATTTTATGAAAACCTGAATATGAGCTATACGCTCAATTCAAAAATTTTCATTACGAATGACTCAGTAAGATTACAGACAGACAAAGTGCTTCCCTTCAATGGGAAAAATTTAAATACTTTGTTAAGCAAGGCAGATATAGGGGCGAAACATACCATACCTATTGCAATGCCGCTAAAAGCCAACAAAACATTCCTGAGGTTTTTTACCCTTACCCCAAGCGCAACCTATGAAGAATACTGGTACAGAGATAAACTGAAGTATAACTGGCAGGCTTCCGACAGCACTTTAAATATTGATACCATAAGAGGATTTACCAGAACTTATTCTTATAGCACCAGTGTAAGTATGAGCACTAATATTTATGGCCGTATTGATTTGAAGGGGAAAATTCTTCAGGCCATAAGGCATACTTTTATTCCTACCTTTTCTTTTAACTACCGTCCTGATTTTTCAGACCCGGGATTTGGAAATTACCAGGAAGTACAGATAGATGAATTTGGAAATAAGAGAAAACTTTCGAACTATTCCGGATTTGTCTATGGAGCCCCTGGCGCAGGCAAAGTAAGCAGCCTTGCTTTCAACTTCATGAATGTGTTTGAAGCAAAAGTAAGATCGAAAAAAGATACAATTACCGGAACTAAAAAAATCAAGTTGATAGACCAGCTGAGTTTAAGCGGTAATTATAATTTCGCTGCTGAATCCAATAACTTATCCTTAATTAATGCCAGCGCGCGTACCAGAATTCTTGTCTTCGATATTTTTACTTCGGCAATATTTGATCCCTATATATTTAGAGATAGCATTGGAAGTACGAGTTCAAATTTGGGAAGGCTTTATTCTTTCCGGACCAGTGAATACGCCGCAAGCAACGGGCAAGGCCTTGCAAGGCTAACCACTTATAATATTTCTATTGGAACAAAATTAAACCCCAAGGCCAACAAGAAAAAAGTAAATCAACCAAGAGATAATTCTTTTGACC
>JAIERY010000330.1 GCA_019746425.1 Cytophagaceae bacterium | reverse complement strand
GATACCTGGAAGAAGCGGTAATTCTCACCTTGAAAGAATTTAATCTTGATGCAGGAAGAATTAATGGTCTGACCGGTGTGTGGATGAATTATAAATATGAAATAAAAGGCAGAAAAATCTGTGCCATGGGAGTAAAAACCAGCAGGTGGGTTTCCATGCATGGTCTCGCTTTAAATGTATCCACAGATCTTTCATATTTTAAGAACATTGTTCCTTGTGGTATCGTTGACAAGGAAGTAACTTCTATGGATAAGGAATTAAATAAACCTGTTGAAATAAGTGAAGTGGAAAACATACTTTTAAAAAAAATATCGGAAGTTTTCGGAATGGAAATTGTTGTTAATTAAAAGGTTGAAAAGTTCAAAAGTTAGAAAGTTATCTATTGATCAAGCAACAAACTTTACAACTTTATAACCTTAAAACTTTTAAACTAAATGAAAAAAGATATCAAATTCCCTAAAGTTGAAGGTGTATCCATTGCCATTGCAAGACAACAGAATGAATTGAACCAGACAGAGTGGAATGTTTTTTTAATCAATAAAAATGATTTCCCGCTGACTAACGTATTGGTAACATCCAAAGGCTATGGGGTTCAGAATGGCGAAGAGCAGAAAACTTCCGTATTGCGCCATCATATTTCCAGACTTGAAGCGGGAGAATATGCTTTGATAGAACCCATTAACCCCGAAATTTTTCATTTGAATAATGAATTCTGGCTTAGCTATTTTGTAGGCGAGCAGATATTCGATAAAAAATTTATTTTTCTTGCCGAATCCATCATAGAGGACAATGTCATTTTTATACCCGAAATCAATATGGAAGGTATTCTTCACAATTAATATTTTTCTAAATCAGAATCATGATTAAATTGGAACATTCATTTTTATAATAATCCGTTCAACCAGCTAAACTTATAAATCAGTGACCCAAAACATTAAAAACATCTTATTCCTTGACATAGAAACCATCTCCTGTGTCAAGTCATTCGAGGAATTGGACGACAGGCTCAAACCTTTATGGGAAAGAAAGGCCCAATTCATCAACAAGGAACAGGACAAGGAAAGCCTCTTTTTTGAAAAGGCAGGAATCTATGCCGAATTTGGTACCATCATTAATATTTCCATAGGCTCTTTTTTTCAAAATCCCGCAAACGAGCTTTGCTTTAAGGTTAAATCTTTTTCAGGAAAAGATGAGGCCAGGTTATTGAAAGAATTCAGGGAATTATTAGTACGATTTGATCAAAAAAGATTAAGATTATGTGCACATAATGGAAAAGAATTCGACTTTCCCTATATATGCAGAAGAATGCTGATTAACTCCATCGAAATACCTGAAGTGCTGAGAATATCGGGCAAAAAACCCTGGGAAATCAATCATCTTGATACTCTGGAACTTTGGAAATTCGGTGACAAAAAAAACTATACCTCTCTGGACCTTCTGGCAGCTCTTTTTAAAATTCCAACCAGCAAAAACGGTTTTGACGGCAGCATGGTAAATGATTGTTTTTACAATCAGAATGACTTGGAAAAGATTGCCAGATATTGCGAAAAGGATGTAGTTCTTACAGCACAGTTATTCCTTAAATTTAAAAATTTACCTATTGTCTCTGAAAATAATATATTTTTCGCTTAAAATTCTTATATTTCTACATACAAACAGGTTTTTGAAACAAGAGCATATTTTTAATGTCTGAAAACGGAACACATAACGGGATACAAGGCGGAGAAGATTTCCTTTTAGAGGTTAAAAATCTTAAAACCCATTTCAAAACAGAAGCCGGCATTGTTAAAGCAGTAAATGATATAAGCTTTAATCTGCGTCGCGGAGAAACCCTCGGTATAGTAGGAGAATCAGGATCAGGAAAGTCTGTGACTGCCCTCTCCATTATGAAGCTCATTCCAAACCCTCCCGGCAAAATCGAAGGAGGAGAAATCATCTTCAACTCTACTACGAAAGGTAAGATAGATCTTGTTAAAACTGCAGAGCGGGATATGGAATATTTCAGGGGCAATGAAATATCCATGATCTTCCAGGAACCAATGACTTCCCTCAATCCTGTATTTACATGCGGGGATCAGGTGATGGAAGCGATAATGATACACCAGGGAGTATCCAGGAAAGAAGCGAAAAATCAAACCATAGAAATATTTAAAAAAGTAGAGCTTCCCCGTCCGGAAGCAATCTTTAAAGCCTACCCTCACGAAATTTCAGGTGGTCAGAAACAACGGGTAATGATTGCAATGGCTATGAGTTGCCACCCTTCAATACTTATTGCGGACGAACCGACTACTGCCCTCGATGTAACAGTACAGGCAAAAATTCTCGACCTGATGAGGCATCTGCGTGATGAAAATGATATGGCTATCATGTTCATTACCCATGACCTTGGAGTCATTGCAGAGATTGCAGACCGTGTAGCCGTAATGTACAATGGACAAATTGTAGAACAGGGAACTGTGTATGATATTTTTTCCGACCCTCAGCATCCATACACCAAAGGACTGCTGGCATGCAGACCGAGACTGGATATAAGATTAAAAGTTCTTCCTACGGTGGCAGATTTTATGCATAAAGATGAGCAGGGAAAAATTACCGAAAAGACAAGTTATAAATTTTCATCTGTCGGACAAGCCATACTTTTCAACTATACGACAGAAGAAGAAATCATAGAAAGACAACAGGAACTAGCCAAACAATCACCATTCCTGCAGGTTAAAAATCTTAAAACACATTTCCCCATACGGAATGGATTATTTGGCAAAGTAACCAATCATGTGAAAGCAGTAGATGATGTAAGCTTTGATATTTACCCCGGAGAAACAATTGGTTTAGTAGGTGAATCAGGCTGTGGTAAAACAACTTTGGGAAGGACAATACTAAGGCTGGTGGAACCTACAGAAGGAGAAATCATACTGGAAGGCAGAGACATCACCCATATTGCAAAGGATGAATTAAGGGCTATCAGAAAAGATATGCAGATCATTTTTCAGGACCCATATTCTTCTCTTAATCCAAGAATGACTATTGGAGAAGCAATTATGGAGCCTATGCGGGTAAACAATGTACTGGAAAGTGATTTTCAAAGAAAGAAAAAAACAATAGAGTTACTGGAAACCGTGAGCCTTACTAAATATCATTTCGAAAGATATCCTCATGAGTTTTCAGGCGGCCAACGTCAGAGAATTTGTATTGCACGTGCTCTCGCCCTCAACCCTAAATTTATTGTATGCGATGAGTCTGTATCGGCGCTGGACGTTTCCGTGCAGGCACAGGTGCTTAATCTTTTAAATAAACTTAAGGAAGATTTTAATTTCACCTATATATTTATTTCACATGACCTTTCTGTAGTAAAATTCATGTCAGACAGAATCATTGTTATGAATAATGGAAAGATCGAAGAGCTTGGGTATGCAGAAGATATTTATAACAATCCGCAAAGCGAATACACCAAAAATTTAATCAAATCAATTCCCAAAGGAGATCTTTCTGCAATAAAGCAAGCCCAACTCAAAAGAAATAATTAAATTACCGTATTGAGATTTTTATGGCTAAAAAGAAAAGCAAAAAAGACAACTCACAGGATCCCCAGGTTATTAAAGAAAAAATCATCATCTTTTTAAAGAGCTACAAAGAAAAATCTTTTTCTCTCAAGCAGCTTTCTAAAAAATTAAATATCAAAGACAAAGAAGAACTGGAAGATATCCTTGAAAGACTGGTAGCATCAGGAAAATTAAACCGCAATAAAGACGGCTCCTATAAAGCAGGAAAAGGAGGAAAGCCGCAGGAAATAATAACAGGAAAAGTAGATTATGTAAATCCCCGTTTTGCTTATGTAGTCAGAGAAGATTCAGAGGAAGATATTTGGATAAGCACAAACAAACTACACAATGCGCTGGATGGAGACCTGGTAAAGGTGACTATTTTCCCTTCCAAAGACAGAAGAGATCGCAGACCTGAGGGCGAAGTAATAGAAATCCTGGAAAGGAAAAGGGATCAGTTTGTAGGAAGAATTGAAGTCTCAGAAAAATTTGCCTTTGTAATTCCTGACAGCCGCAAAATGCACTTCGATATTTTCGTACCGAAAGATCATATTCGCAAAGCCAAAACAGGAGAAAAAGTAATAGTTAAAATTATGGAATGGCCTGGGAAAGACAAAAATCCTGTAGGAGAAGTAATTGAAGTTTTGGGTATGGCGGGAAATAATGATGTAGAGATGCATTCCATTATGGCGGAATTTGGTCTACCATATGAATTTCCTGAAAGAGTTGTAAGCGATGCGGAAAAAATTCCTGTGGAGATTTCTCCCAAAGAAATTTCCCAGCGAAGAGACTTCAGAAACATTACCACATTTACTATCGATCCTTTTGATGCAAAAGATTTTGATGATGCACTTTCAGTAAGAAAAACTGAAAAGGGAAATTGGGAAGTAGGAGTTCATATTGCCGATGTTACCCATTATGTAAAACCAGAAACACTCCTTGATAAAGAAGCATATGATCGGGCCACATCAGTATATCTGGTAGACAGAGTAGTGCCTATGCTTCCTGAAAAGCTATCGAATAATCTCTGTTCATTAAGACCGCATGAAGACAAGCTTACTTTCAGTGCTGTCTTTGAACTAAATGAAGATGGAAAAATTTTAAATGAATGGTATGGTAAAACCATTATTCATTCAGACCGTCGATTTACCTATGAGGAAGTTCAGGAAATTATAGAAGGAGGCAAAGGAGAATTTTCTCAGGAAATCCATAAGCTCAATGACCTCGCTCATAAGTTAAGAAGGGACCGTTTTAAAAAAGGCGCCATTGCTTTTGAAACCGTTGAAGTAAAATTCAAAATGGATGAAAAAGGAAAACCTCTGGCAGTAATTCCCAAAGTAAGAAAGGATGCACACAAACTCATAGAAGATTTTATGCTTCTTGCCAACAGAAAGGTAGCAGAGTTTGTACATTTCATGAACAACGGCAAGGAGAAAAATACCATGGTATTCCGTATTCACGATCATCCCAACCCTGAAAAAATAAGTTCGCTTGCAATATTCGCTAAAAAATTCGGACATAAAATTGACATGGAAAGCGAAGACATTGCAAATGCTTTAAATAAATTAGTGGAAGAAGTAGAGGGCAAACCCGAGCAAAATGTTTTGCAAAGTCTGGCTATCAGAACGATGGCGAAAGCAAAATACAGTACTGAACCGGAAATTCATTTTGGACTTGCTTACAAACATTATACGCATTTTACTTCACCCATCCGACGCTATCCTGATATGATGGCTCATCGCCTGTTGCAGCATTATCTGATGGGCGGCAAATCCGCAAATAAAGAAGAGTACGAAAAAAAATGTGAGCATTCTTCGGAAATGGAAAAGGTCGCCTCGGAAGCAGAGAGAGCATCTATAAAATACAAGCAAGTGGAATTCATGCAAGGCATGAAGGCAGAGCAATTTGAAGGAATAGTTTCAGGTGTTACAGAGTATGGACTCTTTGTAGAAATTATTGAAACAAAATGCGAGGGCATGGTAAGATTAAGCGAACTGCAGGATGACTACTATGATTTTGACGCAGAAAATTATCGCGTAATTGGCAAAAGAAACAAAAAGATCATTACTTTGGGTGATCGGGTAAAAGTGAAAGTTCTCAAAACAGATCTTGAAAAAAGAACCATCGATTTAATTTTTGTATAATGCAGGCAAACGTACAGAAGATATTAAAGAATATTAATGATGAGATCAAATCTCACAAGTTTGGAAAAAATCCTCCGGAACTTTATGAGCCTATAGATTACATGATGGGACTGGGAGGAAAAAGAATGCGCCCTCTTCTTACTTTACTGTCAGCCAATCTTTTTTCAGATAATATTGAGGCATTCATAAAACCATCGGTGGCAGTAGAAGTATTTCATAACTTTACACTGATGCATGATGACATCATGGACAATGCCCCCTTGCGCAGAGGACAAACAACTGTTCATGAAAAATGGAATAAAAATACGGCAATCCTATCAGGAGATGTAATGCTTGTGAAAGCCTATGAATTATTTGTAGGTCTGAATGAGAATACACTCAAGGAAACAATCATTGCATTTAACGATTGCGCGGTAAAAGTATGCGAGGGACAGCAACTGGATATTAATTTTGAAGCCATAGATGCTGTTACAGAAGAAAATTACCTCGAAATGATCACTCTGAAAACGGCTGCTTTATTAGGCTTCAGCGCAGAGTTGGGAGGGATTTTAGGAGAAACGGATAGCCAGAACAGGACGTACCTTAGAGAGTTTGGGATAAATATGGGAATAGGATTCCAGTTAATGGATGATTTGCTCGATGTATATGGAGATGCCGATAAGTTTGGCAAAGTAGTAGGTGGCGATATCCTTGCAAAGAAAAAAACTTTTTTATTAATAAAGGCAAGAGAAAAGGCTTCCAGAGATGATTTAAATAGATTAAACAATGCCTTGGAAAGCGACATAGAGCCGGCATTAAAAATAAGCGCGGTAACGGAAATTTATAATCGTCTTAATATTAAAGAAGAGACTGAAAACAAAATGAATTGGTACTTTGACGAGGCCTTTAAAAAGCTTTCAAAAGTAGATGCGCCTTTATATAAAAAAACGATTATAAAAGATTTCACCAAAAAGCTTTTAACAAGAGAAAAATAATATGATTCTCTCTTTTTTTATCCATATTCCGCTTCTGAGTTTCATTGCTTTCTTAATCTATAAAAAACAACGCTCCCAACCCTTACAAAAATTTTTCTTTCCTGTTTTGTCTCTAAAATTAATAGCAGGTATTTTAGTTGGACTATTATATTTTTTTTATTATTCCGAAGGCGATACACTGCTCTATGAAAAGGATGCTTCAGCATTAAGTCGTATTTTTTTTATAGATAAACCGGAATACTTTAATATTCTTGTAAATAATAGCTTCAGCGAATCTTCAAAACTTTTAATTAATAGCTATAACCAGCCAAGAGTTATTATTTTTATTAAAGTAATAAGCATACTTAAAATCTTCACTCTCGACAACTATTGGATTGATGCGCTCTATTTATCATTGTTCTCATTCCTGGGCATCTGGTATCTTTCAAATTACCTGATTAAAAAATTTGAAATATCTAAATCCGCAGTATTGTTTTCTTTTTTTCTCTTTCCTTCTTTTGTATTCTGGACATCGGGAGTATTAAAGGAAGCATTTGTAACAGGCTCTGTATACCTGACAATATATTTTTTTCTTAAATATATTTATTCGAAAGAAAAGATTAATCTCCCTTTTACACTATTAATCCCGATTTTATTACTTTTTACCTGGAAAATAAAGTATTATTATTTACTCCTTTTGATACCTGTCTTATCAACCTTTTACCTGCTTTTTTTATGGAAAAAAAGAATTTACTTTCTGGATAAGACAACAATTTATATTATTTTTTTCATGGTAACCTTATCAGCATTGTGCCTTACCGGGATAGCCATACATCCCTCTATTTCACTTGAAGATTTAACCCGGGATATTTACCAAAATCATATCATAATTACAAAAGAAAACATGAGACAGGGAATTGAAGCTTATAGCTTTGAAAGTCTGACCACTGAACTTTCCAGTTATATAAAATATATTTTACCAGCTCTGATAGTAGGATTTTTCAGGCCTTTCATCCTGGAAACTCACTTAGATCTTTCATTTTTAGTTGGATTGGAAAATACTTTGGTGTTTATTCTTTTTTTCACTCAGGCCATTTCTTTGATTAAGACTAGAGAGAAGTTCAGCAATCTTGCCATTGCGACAATCATTTTTGTTATCATAGCTGCTATCTTCACTGCATTTATAGGACCCAACTGGGGAACACTTACGCGATACAAGACCCTTTATATATCGTTTTTTATTTTATTGCTCACAAACAATAATTTATATTTCAATTATCTGATAAATTTGTATAAGAGAATTACAAACAACTCTAAAAGCATCAACTAAAGAAAGACTAAATGACGATTACTCTGATAATAATCATTGCTACTGTCGGAGCAAGTTTTTATGCCTGGAGTAAACCTGAGATTTATGAAAAATGGATGATGATACCCTACAGGGTAAAGCGCAACAAAGAATTTTACCGATTCCTTACTTCAGGCTTCATACATTCAGGATATGTGCATCTGGGCTTTAACATGATGTCCTTTTACTTTTTTGCAAAGTATGTAGAACTGGCCCTCGGGCCTATAGCATTTGTTTGTATGTATCTGATGGCTATTGTAGTTTCTGATATCCCAACCTACCTGAAGCAGCAGAATAACTATGGATATCGGTCTTTAGGGGCTTCGGGAGGAGTTTCTGCTATTATTTTTTCCAGCATAATAATGAACCCCTTAAGTGAAATTTATTTATTCTTGATTCCCATTCCTATTAGCGGGTTTATTTTCGGAATTTTATATTTGATTTACTCTTACTATCAGGCAAAAAATTCCCAGGATAATATTGGCCATGAAGCACATTTCTACGGGGCGGTTTTCGGAGTAGTATTCACTATTATCATCTATCCCCAGACACTAATACTTTTCTTTGAAAGGATTTCCAACTGGAGTCTTCCCTTTTGATTAATCAGACGACAATAAAAAAAGCATCCCGACTCAAGTCAGGATGCTTTATACTATGAATTAATTTTTTTAAATTATTTTTTGTCAGCAGCCGGAACCACAGAAACGAATGATCTTTCTTTTCTTCCTTTCTTAAAAGTAACAACACCGTCTACCAAAGCAAAAATGGTATGATCTTTCCCCATTCCTACACCCTGACCTGGGTGATGAACAGTTCCTCTTTGTCTTACAATAATATTTCCTGCAATAACAGGCTGCCCGCCATATACTTTGATACCTAATCTCTTGCTGTGTGATTCTCTACCGTTCTTGGAACTACCCGCTCCTTTCTTATGTGCCATAGTATTTTAATTATTTAGTAATGTTCTCAATTAAAACTTTTGTCAATTGTTGTCTGTGACCGTTTTTCTTTCTGTAGTCTTTTCTCCTCTTCATTTTAAAAACTATCACTTTATCTCCCTTAACATGCTCAAGGATTTTTCCTGATACCTTTGCTCCTTTTAAAAGAGGAGTTCCGATATCTACTTTACTGTTGTCTCCAAGGAGAAGCACGTTTCCAAATTCTACTTTGGCTCCTTCTTTACCATCTAACCTGTTGGTATAGATATATTTGTCTTTTTCTACCTTGAATTGTTGTCCTGCTATTTCTACGATCGCGTACATTGCTTTATAAATTATTTTCAAAAACGGACTGCAAATGTAATTATTTACAACAAAAAAACCAAATGCCTTCTGTGGATAAATTTTTGAGGGCTTAGCCTCCCTTTAAAGAAGCCCAAAAAAATAGAAGCTTTCATTTAAATATCATCTGTTAAATTATTGTTAATTAACAAGTTTATCTTATCTTTAACTGAGCGCTAAACATGCTTGGATGTGCATAAATCTACATTGATTATTTTGCATGATTTACACATATTTGTAACACTGCTGTCAGCAAAATTTTTTTTGATTTTCATGATTGAAACGCTTCTCCGAAAAAGCCGTTTTGAAGCCAAAAGTTCCTTAAATCATTGATTTTAAGGAGTTTTAAAGCTAATCAAAGAAAAAAACCTGATTTTGTTGTTATAAATATATAAACCATAGAGATGACCGAGCCTTTACTAACCGAAAACAAGAACAGATTTGTTCTTTTCCCCATCCAACATGATGACATCTGGCAGATGTACAAAAAGGCAGAAGCCAGCTTCTGGACCGCTGAAGAAATAGACCTTAGTCAGGACACCAATGACTGGGAAAATAAAATGAATGATAATGAAAGGCATTTTATTTCTCATGTACTGGCATTCTTTGCAGCAAGTGACGGGATAGTAAATGAAAACCTTGCTCAGAGTTTTCTTGAAAAGGTACAGTATGCCGAAGCCAAATGCTTCTATGGCTTTCAGATTATGATGGAGAATATCCATTCTGAAACCTATTCGCTTCTTATTGATACTTATATTAAAAATCCGAAAGAAAAAGATCGTCTTTTCAATGCCCTTGATACGGTTCCATGTGTGAAGAAAAAAGCAGACTGGGCTCTAAAGTGGATTGATAATGGCGACTTCATGGAAAGACTTATAGCTTTCTCAGCAGTAGAAGGTATATTTTTCTCAGGAAGCTTCTGCTCCATTTTCTGGTTAAAGAAACGTGGACTAATGCCAGGATTAAGTTTTTCCAATGAATTAATCTCAAGAGACGAAGGATTGCACTGTGATTTTGCATGTCTTCTTTATACCAAGCATATCATAAATAAATTCCCTCAGGAAAAAGTAACTGAAATCATTATAGATGCCGTTAAAATAGAGCAGGAGTTTGTAACAGATGCTTTACCGGTAGACCTTATCGGAATGAATTCAAAACTCATGGCTCAATATATAGAGTTTGTAGCGGACAGATTGCTGGTAGCCTTAGGCTGTCCTAAATATTATAATGCAAGCAATCCGTTTGACTTTATGGAAATGATCTCCTTACAGGGAAAAACCAACTTCTTCGAGAAGAGAGTGGCAGAATACCAGAAAGCCGGTGTGATGAGCGAAAAAGAAGGCAACAAATTCAGTTTAGACGAAGACTTTTAACCTATTGTATAAACCCCTTTTAGAAAACTATGCTAGTAATTAAACGAGACGGCAGACGAGAGTCTGTAAAATTCGACAAAGTCACAGCCCGCATTGAGAAGCTGTGCTATGGTCTTGATTTGAATTTCGTTAACCCGATCGACGTCGCTAAAAAGGTGATCGACGGTATCTATGATGGTGTAACTACTGTAGAGCTGGATAACCTGGCCGCAGAAACAGCTGCATCTCTTACTACCAAACACCCTGATTATGCAATCCTGGCAGCAAGAATAGCTATTTCCAATTTGCATAAAATTACCAGCAAGTCATTCTCCAACACGATGAAAAGGCTCTACACTTATGTAGATCCTAAAAACGGTGAGAATGCACCGCTGATCTCAAAGGAGGTTTATGAGGTAATCAGAAATAATGCATCTTTACTGGACTCTTCTATCATCTATGACAGAGACTTCACTTATGATTATTTCGGATTTAAAACATTAGAGAAATCTTACCTTCTCAGACTGGATGGTAAAATTGTGGAAAGACCTCAGCACATGCTGATGCGTGTTGCCATAGGTTTGCACTCCAACAATGTGGAAGCAGCTATTGAGACATACAATCTCCTTTCTGAAAAATGGTTTACACATGCTACTCCAACGTTATTCAATGCTGGAACTCCTAAGCCGCAGCTTTCTTCATGCTTCCTTCTTACAATGAAGAATGACAGCATCGAGGGAATTTATGACACATTGAAACAATGTGCTAAAATCTCTCAGTCTGCAGGAGGTATAGGATTAAGCATTCATAATATCAGAGCTACCGGTTCATACATTAAAGGAACCAGCGGGACTTCAAACGGTATCATTCCAATGTTAAGAGTATTCAACGATACAGCACGTTATGTTGATCAGGGTGGTGGAAAGAGAAAAGGTGCTTTCGCGATTTACGTCGAACCATGGCATGCCGACATCTTTGAATTCCTCGATCTGAAAAAGAACCACGGAAAAGAAGAAATAAGAGCAAGAGATCTTTTCTATGCGCTTTGGGTACCGGATCTTTTCATGCAAAGAGTGGAAGACAACGGAGACTGGTCTCTGTTCTGTCCTAATGAAGCTCCGGGACTTGCAGATTGCTACGGTAAAGAATTCGAAGCATTGTATGAAAAATACGAGAAAGAAGGAAGACAGAGAAAAACAGTAAAAGCTCAGGAGCTTTGGTTCGCTATCCTGGAAGGACAAACTGAGACAGGAACTCCTTACATGCTTTTCAAAGACCATTGCAACAGAAAGTCAAATCAGAAAAATCTTGGTACAATCAAGTCAAGCAACCTTTGCACTGAGATTATAGAATATACTTCAGAAGACGAAATCGCGGTATGTAACCTTGCATCCTTAGCATTACCGAAATATGTTATTGACGGCAAGTTCGACCATCAGAAATTATATGAGGTTACTTATGTAGTAACTAAAAATCTTAACAGGATCATTGATATCAATTACTATCCTGTAGATGAAGCCAAAAATTCCAACATGAGACACAGGCCCATAGGTCTTGGCGTTCAGGGATTGGCAGATACATTCATTCAATTAAGAATGCCATTTGAGTCTGAAGAAGCTCAGGCATTGAACAGGGATATCTTTGAGACCATCTATTTCGCAGCTATGACCGCTTCAAAAGACATGGCTAAGAAAGATGGACCTTATGAAACATTCAAAGGGTCCCCGGTATCTAAAGGAATCTTCCAGTTTGATATGTGGGGTGTAACTCCTGCATCGGGAAGATGGGATTGGGAAAGCCTGAAGAAAGAAGTAAAACAGCATGGAGTGAGAAACTCTCTGTTAGTTGCTCCTATGCCAACCGCTTCTACTTCACAGATCCTTGGGAATAACGAGTGCTTTGAGCCATATACTTCAAACATCTACACCAGAAGAGTGCTATCAGGTGAGTTCGTGGTAGTGAATAAGCATTTATTAAAAGACCTGATTAAACTAGGCTTGTGGAATGACAAGATGAAGAACAAACTGATCGAGGCCAACGGATCGGTTCAGAACATCCCTGAAATTCCTCAGCATGTTAAAGATCTTTACAAAACCGTGTGGGAGATCAAGCAAAAGACACTTATCGATATGGCTGCCGACAGAGGAGCATATATCTGCCAGTCTCAGAGCTTGAACATCCACATGCAGGATCCAAACTTCGGAAAGCTTACTTCAATGCACTTCCACGCATGGAAAAAAGGATTGAAGACAGGTATGTACTATCTGAGAACTAAAGCTGCCGTAGACGCAATCAAGTTTACCGTAGAGAAACAGGCTGAAGTAGCATTGGAGCCTATCGTAAACAAAGAAGCCCAGGATGCAGCTTATGCACAGAAAGTAAGCGATATGGCCTGCTCTCTGGACAATCCTGATGCATGTGAGGCTTGCAGCGGATAAACACAAATTAATTTAACCTTGATTTATATAAGACGGCGGACAATATGTCCGCCGTTTATGTTTTATAATAAAAGTAGAATGTATATGAGAGATGTCATGCTGAGCGGGGCCGAAACACTGATCGCTGAACAAATTAAACCTTCACCCCTCAGGCTTACAAAGAGTAAACCTTTTATTATTTATTCCGTCTAATTATTACTGGCACAGGAATTGACCTTAATTATTTCAATCATAAATCAATGTCGTTTACTTAAGCTCATAATCGTTTGTAGTTCATGTGATACTGTTTTTTTGGTTTATGATTTC
>JAIERY010000442.1 GCA_019746425.1 Cytophagaceae bacterium | reverse complement strand
GACACGCTCTGGATAAGCGTTTATTACAATCAGGATGATATGAACCATATCTATGATGGCCTGAAGAAAATTTATGCGATCCTGAAAGCAAGCGGTGATCTTTCCGTAATGGAACACTTATTCATAGACAGGATTGATCTTTGCGTATATGGAAATACAAAGCCATTCAGGGTAAGGATCGTGAACAAGATGAATGACAACTTTGATTATTTCTATGTAAAAATTGCCGATGCCTCACGTGTATATGGATTAGAACTGGAGCATATTCTTTCCCCCAACCGCATCAACTTTTTTGTGGATGAAGAAACGCTGGTGGAAGAACATATTATAGGGATTCCCGGCGATATGTTCATTCAACAGTACATTCATGACCGCACCATCAATAAAATACGTCTGGCAAAAGAATTTGTCAAATTTAATGAGAGATGTTTTGTCCGGCTTTTGGGAGACATGCATTCCAGCAATTTCGTGGTGGAGATCACGCCTGACTTTGAAGAGGTGCATTACCGTATCAGGGCTATAGATTTTGACCAGCAGTCGTATGAAGGAAAAAAGCTAGTATATATGCCGCAATATTTTACGCAGAATAAACCTATTATTAATATCGGCCTTGAAGTACTGACCCCGGAAAGTGTGAAGCAGTATCAGAAAGAAGAAAGATCTATGATCGCCATGAGATTGAAAGCGGCCAAATACAGGATAAAAGAATTGGGTGATGCAGTGATGCAGGATGAAATTTCCCTCCCAGACAATATTGAAAGATTAAAATCAGAACTTGCGCTTCATTATAAAGATGATGAATTTTTATCCTGCAAGAACATGGGGTCTATTGTAAGGACCAGTCTCCGGATGCTGTTGAAAGAAGGCTGATGCTAGTGCATACAACCCACAAAGAACTCATTGGAAATTACTCTTGCCCTGGGAAAATCTTTTTTCAGTTTATCTAATATCTTTAGAGCATCTTCTTTCTTTTCATACATTCCCGCCACCAGCACCATTCTTAAATCATTGCCAATAATTTTTTCTGTACTGTCGGAAAAAGCATATTTCATTTCTATGCTCACGGTTGTATCCTGAAATCTTCTCGGATAATATTCTCCCCTGTATATTTCATCTTCATCATCCATAGACACTATTATTCCTTTACCTTCCTTGTAAATCCTGTTGATATAATCCTTCTTAGTCTTGAGTTTATCTGCAACTTTTGCGGCCAGAGCATTCAGGGAATCATAATCTAATCCTTCCGCTACTGCTATGAAATGATATAACTGCATCTCATCCATTTCCGGATCTGGTGAATCCGCAGAGTCTGTATTATTATTTATAGAATCTGCGATAACCATACTGCCTGCTACTTTCAGAGTATCTTTCCCTTCAAGGGAAGCAGAATCAATGATGGAAGCCACATCATTTCCTCTTTCAGCACAGCTGAAGAACAGGATGAATAAAAAAGTAAAATATCTCATAGTATGGTTCATTATTCAAAAAGTATTCCAAAAGCTATTAATGGATAAGTCTAAAGTAAAATATATATTTTTTATCAATAAACCTTGCGGGTTTTTTTAATTAAAAAGACTATATCCTTAGATCAGGAAGTTCTTTAAGCCTAAACCCGCAAGGTTTGTTATAAATCTTTGCAATGTGCCTGAAAAATTGATAAGTTGGGTAAATTTTTAAAAAACACAATTACATATGGATAATTTATACCCAATACTTCTCCCTGTACACTCGGTTTTAAGATATTTTGTGATAGCCGCATTGGCATTAGTAATCCTGAAAAGTCTTATGGGCTGGCTTGGCAACAAACCTTTTGAAAAATCAGATGATAAGTTATCTCTTTTCATGATGATAGGTGCTCACCTCCAGCTATTAATCGGACTGGTGCTGTATTTTATAAGTCCATGGGTACGTTTTGGCGGCGATGCCATGAAAGATCCAATTACCAGGTATTGGAATGTAGAACACATCACTATGATGATCATAGCGATTGTTTTTATTACTATAGCGCGTTCCTCTTCTAAAAAATTAACAGTCCCTTCAGCAAAGCATAAGAGATTATTTATTTTCACTACTGTTGCATTGGTTATTATTATAGCTGCAATCGTTATGAGCAAGAGAGGGCTGCTCAGTATGACAAGCGTATAAAGCAGACCCTTTATTAAAATAAAAAAGCCCTTCCAAAAAAGGGCTTTTTTATTTTAAGTGCCACTGAAAACTCTCCCGAATAAATCAGACACATCCAAAAGATTTATAAGCACAGAAAACATAATAGAAAAGGAAAAGAGAAAAAAGAAAAAGCCATAAAGCACTATCGTGTTAATAATCCTTCTCATTCCGGTATTATGATAAACTATTTTTAAAGAGTAAAAGAAATATATTACAGTGGTCAGCACCGCCAGGAAAGCCCCCGCATCCTGATTGTAATAATGAATGGGAAGAAATAAAGTGTCTCTCAAAAATCCGAATGACATAAAGTGCAGACAAAAAATCAAATGTTCAGTATAATACTTGTCCGTATTAAAAAAATAAAGTTTCAGAAATCCAGCATAAATAAAAATCAGAAAATATAAAACCACCGGTAGTGTATCATTGATTTTAATATTCAGATCATGAATGCTTCCTTGCGGATTATTATCAATCAGTTCTCTTATTTCTTTGCTTCCCCATCCTTTTAAATATTCTACGTTCACCGGCGAATAAGCATCAAAGGTGGAGTAAATGATAAAATTAACAGCAATGATAATAAGATATAATTTAACCGGCCCTATATAAGATTTCTGACGTCCGTTTAAAAATTCAACTGTCAAAAACCCTGGCCTGAGAATAAGGTATTTAATCGTTCTGAATATTTTTGAATCATAATCAAAAACATCTTCCGCTATTTCCCGGAAATATCTTTTAAAAGAAAAATCCTCCCTGCTGAATTTCTTCTGTCCGCAGGAAGGACAGTAATTTCCTGAAAATTTTGTCCCGCAATTTTTACAGTCAGTTAATTCTTCCATAAGAATTATGACTTTAAAAATATTTTAAATACCGATCCTTTTCCCAATTCACTTTCCACTTCAATAGACCCTCCATGATTTTCAACAATTCTTTTGATGATGTATAAACCAATACCTGTTCCTTCCACATGGTCGTGCAGACGTTTAAACATTTTAAATATCTTTTCTTTAAAATCTGGTCTCATCCCGAGGCCATTATCACTTACGGACAGAATAAAAAAACCATCTGTCTCTTCCGTACTAATGTAAACTTCGCAGGGACGCTTAGGATCGTTATACTTGATCGCATTGCTCAGCAGGTTATGGAGTATACTTGCAAAATCTTTTTTAGACAGCCTTATTTTATCTTCGCGAAAATCTACTGTAATCAATGGCTGGTACTGATGTATCAGATTGGAAAGGTTGAATCGTACATCTTCAAATACTTCTCTTACATTTATTTCTTCGTAATACTCATCAGGTTCACTTCGCTGTACCTTACTTACTTCTGTAAGAGATTGAATTGTATTTTTAAACTTGTCAATAGATACCTTCATCAACCGCACCAATTCGTTTACTTCTTTATTATTCAGACCTTCAATTTCATGACTCAGCACATTCAATAATCCCTCGACATTGCTTATCGGAGACCGAAGGTCATGAGAAGCAGTATAGACAAAGTTATCAAGGTCTTTATTGGTTTTGTTGAGGTCATTGTTTCTTATATTCAGAATTCTCTGCTCTTCTTTTAAAAGCGCTTTTATCTTTTTCTCTTCTTCAAGGGTCACCTCAAGCGCTTTTAGTAAAACCGCTATTGGAATACTTACCAGACCGTTAAGACAAATAAAATTTACACTTACAATAGTCCAGCTTTCAAGGTTATACTTCGTGATCAAAAAACCGTTAAGGTTATTTGAATAAATTAAATAGCCGAGCAGTGATAAGACTAAACTATTAATGACTATACAGAAAACAGCCGATCTGAATCCTTTAAGGATACTGGCAAAAACGGGAAATGCAAAAAGCCAAACCCAGCCGGCGCCTACCGGCCCTAAGAATACCAGCAATGAAACGCCCAATAAAAAGACGACCAACAACAAACCATATACCCGGAAGCTGTAGGAAGATTTTTTTAAAAAGAAAAGCAATAAAATAAATATGTAGACCAGAGTATCAATGACTACTACATCCCATAAGTTATTGCGAACAGACACCACTACACTTGGTATATATGCAATGAGGCCTAGTATGACCAATGTGAGCGAGAGAGAATAATAAATTTTTTCCCTCCAGAACTGTACCCCTACGTAATTTTCCGGATTAACAGAAAGGATTTTTTCTCTTAAGGCATCTTTCAGTTTCCTGAACATGTGTATCGATGAAATATTTCCTTAAATATACGAAAAGACTAAAAGGAAAGATTAAAAGGTAAGAAATTAGGATAAAACACACTGCCATGCCCAAACAGGGCTGTATTGAGTTACGGAGAAATGGAAGAATAATTATTTTTTACTTTGCAGAAATCTGTTAAAGTCTTCCTTATAGATGTCGGAGGTGAGATAATATTTTAAATCCCCATAACTGCTCAGATCAGAAGTCTTATCATAGCAGTCTTTTGCAAATGTCAGTTTTTCTTTATCGGTAGAAAAAACCAACATCATATCTTTTATCTGAGTCATGGTGAGACATTTGTTCTCAAAAGCAGTCTTAGCAGCGATGGCTTTATTTTCTTCAGAAGTCTGATTTGTCACTGTCTTCTTAGCTGTTTCATAATCTACAGCAGACATTGGATCTTTACAGCCTTTCTTCTCCAGGCTTTTATTTACTGAAACTCCATTACCTACTCCATTTACAGTCGCATTAATATTCTTATCCTTCAGATTTAGGTCCACTCCGGCAACATGTATGTGTGTGGCTACTTTTTTATCCTCTCCGATTTTTATATCACCGTCTTTAGTTTTGAAAGTTACACCATCTTTATTGGTGTTAGTAGTGTTATTGGTGTTAGTAGTTGTTGTATTTGTGTTCTTCGAATATGTTTTGTCCTCCTTTATATCCTCATCTTTATTTTTAGAAGTATTATTTTCCATAGGCACCAGATCTATCTGTGATACCAATTCCATGGTATATTCTTTTTTATTTTTAGCTACAAAAGCAAAAGTTATCTCTTTACCATTGTTCTGATAAAAATGCAGTTGGTCATTATGTTCTTTCTTTTTAGGATTCACAAATACTGCCCGCACTACATACTCATTCGTATTTAATCCTATGATCTTTACATGGCTTTCAGGTTCCATATTCTGACGAAGGCCATTCAGGTATAGTGTAAATTTTTCCCCATCCTGTGTGAACACAATTAAATCATTGTTAAAAGTCTGAGCATGTAGCAAAGAATAACAGAAAAAGCTTAGCATCAGAATGAGGTATAGTTTATTTCTCATAATCCCGGGATTTTATCATAATATAATAAGTTTTTACGGCAGAAAACCAGCTTTTGTTTAAAAGGTCAAAAATTAGGCCATAAGGCACAAATCGCAGTATTTAAACAGTTTCTTTAAAAAATGAGTTGTTTTAAAAAAGAAAATATGAAGGTAGTTACGCTAACGGATAAGGAAGAGAAATTATTGATCAAGCTTGTAGATAAAGCCATGAAAAACAAGCATGAAAAATTTGAAGCGAATCAAAAAGATATGAATGATCAGGAAATTGTTAAGCACAACAAAAAAATGGTGGTGCTTTCTCTGCTGAAAGAAAAGTTAAAATAAAATATTTGTTCATTACTCGCTTATATCTTTTAATTATTCATCCTTGCCCAATTCTGTTAAAGGTTCTTGACATTTCAAGAATATTTTAAAGACTTCCACCCCCGGCGCTTTTCAATTCAATCCTGCCCCCTTCATTATCAATTATTCGTTTTACTATTTTATTTCCGGTATGGGCTTTCCAATATCAACTGTGTGAACCTGAATTCTTTATGGGCAGGAGGGCTGTACTTTCTAAGATAATTAAAAAAATTCAGGAGAATTTAATCTTATTATTGTTGTTGAAAGAACCGGCAGCTACAAGTGTTTTAGGAAAACAGATTTTAAATGTCGTACCGACTCCTTCAGAAGTTTCGACTTCAATTTTTCCGCCGGTATTATCTATAATTCTTTTCACAATATATAAACCTACCCCTGACCCCTCTACGTGGTCGTGAAGGCGCTTGAACATCTGAAAAATTTTATCTTTATGCTCTTCCTTTATTCCAAGTCCATTGTCTTTTACTTCCAGGATAAAGTTGTCTTTCTTTTTTGTCCATAAAATTTCAATAAGGGGTTTTCTTTCCGGGGAGCGGTATTTTATAGCATTGCTAACAAGATTATAAATAATACTGGTAAAATTAATTTTTGAAAAATTAATGATCGAACTTGAGTCAATATGTGTTTTGATCTCTGCGCCTGATTGCTTTATCAGATTATCAATAGACATTTTAACATCCTCTATTACTTCCGAAACATTGATGATAGAAATATCTTCGTTGATATTTTTTTGTGTCTTGCTTACTTCAGTAAGATCCCGGATCGTTCCCTGGAATCTTTTTACCGAAGCAGTGATCACATCTATGATTTGTTCTATATCCTCATCAATTTTATTTTTTTCCTTAAGACTGGTTGTCAAAGTATCCATCAACCCTTCGATATTTGATACCGGGGCTTTTAAATCATGTGAAGCTGTATAAATAAAATTATCCAGGTCATTATTAATCTTAATCAGCTCTTTATTTTTCTGGCTCAGGTCAATATTTTTCTGATAGATTTCTCTTTCTGATTGTTTCTCTTCCGTTATATCCCTCACCTCTATTACCACTGCAATGGGAATACCATTTTCGTAGATAGGGCTCACTGAACATGATACCGGAAAATATGTTCCATCTTTTTTAATAAATACATCTTCAAGTTCCGTAATATTATGATTTTCCTTCAGCACCTTGTCGATAGGGCATTCTTCCATAGGATAAGATGAACCGTCCGGGCGATGATGGTGAACCATGTAATGCAATGGTTTCTGACTAATTTCTTCAAACGTATATCCAAACATCTTCTCTCCTGCAGGATTCATAAAAGTGCAAAACCCTCTGGAATTCATCAGGAAAAGACATGATGTGGTATTATCTGTAATAATTTTATTTAACCGGCTTTGATATTCTAATGCTGCTGTCCTTTCACGCACCTTTTCTTCGAGTTCTGCTTCTGTCTTTTTAAGAGGAGTAATATCAACAGTAGTTACTACCAGCCCATCAAGCCATTTGGTTCCTGCCTGTCTGAACCAGTGTTTAAAACCTTCTGTCTCATATAAGAATTCCCTGTCAAAATCTTTTCCATTCTCCACCGCTTCAACATATGAATCATATATTCCCTGTCGCTTTATGGCCGGATATTCTGAAAGAAGTTTTTTCCCGATTATCTGTGATTTACTTTTTCCGAGCATCTGCTCAGCCGTTCTGTTGATCAGGATATATTCAAAGTCGATTACTTTTTTATTTTCATCTCTTATTGCACGCAAGGCAACAATGGAATGAAGAGAATAATTAAAAACTGTTTCAGTAAGCTCCTTTTCCCTGGTAAATAAATCTTTCTGCACTTCTATGAAAGTACCGAAAGTTATTTCATATGCCTTGGTATAAAATTCTTCAACTTCAAGTACAATATCCCTGTATAAGGATAAATCTTTTGTATAAGCTTCCAGAAATTTTATAAGTGATTCCTTGCGAAGATGATGAGTGAGAATAATATCTGATATTACAATGTCGGATTTCCCGATGTCAGGCATCTGTCCCTTTTTCCACAGTTCCGTTGATTTCTTCACTTCTTCAAGAGCCGTGTTATTAACAATAGAATTAAGGAATGCAATGACACTCTTTTTAGCCAGCTCAAACAACTCCTCTTTTGAATAATTTTTAAAAAGGCTTAACATTGGAAGGTTAATTTCATGGGCGCGTTGTAAGTGTTGCCTTACAAAATCACTCAGGTCATTTTGCAGCAGGAAGGCGGCATATTTTTGCAGGTATTTATACTCCATTCAAGAGAGGCGGTAAGGATTAGCTGACCGGAAATAAACGAGGTAATGGAGAAAATGTTCAGATTTATACTGGCAGGAAATCTATCAAAATACAGCGCAGGATTAAATTCTGCGCTGTATTCTTTTTAAGCTTGTTTTGTCAGTTGCACTTCACAATTTATGGTCACATCATCGCTCACCAAAAATCCTCCTGTTTCCAAAGCGGCGTTCCAGTTGATGCCCCAGTCTTTTCTGTTAATTTTTCCTGTAACGGTAAAACCTGCTTTGGTATTTCCCCATGGGTCTTTTGCTATGCCACCGAACTCTGCATCCAGTTTCACTGGTTTTGTTATTCCTCCGATGGTAAGATCTCCCTCCAGTTTTCCGGCTTCATATTTTTTTCCTGTAAATCTTATCTGCGGATTTTTTTCCGCATTAAAAAAGTCGGCTGACTTCAAATGCTGATCTCTTTGCTCATTACCGGTATCTATAGAAGAAATCTCTGCCGTAAATGTAATTGAAGGAGACTTGAAATCTTCAGCAGCATCTGCCTCTCCTGAGAAATTTTTAAAATGACCTTTTACATTATTGATCATTAAGTGCTTTACTTTAAATCCTATTTCACTGTGAACAGGATCGATTGTCCATTTTGCCATAATTATTCTGTTTAAATTATTCTGAAATTTTCATTGACGTCATAGAGATAGAACCTAGCTCGGTTTTATCATTGAAAAAAGAAATTTTTTCTTTCTCCGATTTTAATCCCAATGTATAGAGCAGCGGTAAATAGTGATCAGGGCTTGGGACTGCCAACTGCACTTCTTTTCCCAGCAAAGAATAATTAATCAATGATTTATGGTCATTGTTCATTATTAAGCCTTTTATTTTTTCATTCGCCTCAACTGCCCAGTCAAACCCATCTTTCGCGTTCCAGTCAGCCCTGTAGAGATTATGTACTATATTACCGCTGCCTATAATCAGGATACCTTTCTGCCTCAAACCGGCAAGTTCTTTTGCCAGTTCGTAATGCCATTGCGGAGTTTGCCTGTAATCCATGCTCATCTGGATTACCGGAACATCTGCATTGGGATATAAATGCTTTATCACACTCCATGTTCCATGATCAAGCCCCCATTGGTGATCTAATTCTACCGTAGTTTTTTTAATTAATTCTTTTGTCTCTTTCGCAAGATCCGGATTTCCCGGCGCAGGATATTCTACCTCAAATAACTCTTTTGGGAAACCGCCGATGTCATGAATGGTGCGGGGATTTTCCATAGCTGTTACCAATGTACCTTCTGTTTCCCAATGCGCAGAGATGACCAGTATAGCATTGGGCTTGGGCAAAGCTTTTCCTGTGCTGCTCCATCCTTTGGTAAATTCATTTTCCTGAATGGCATGCATCGGATTGCCATGTCCTAAAAATAACACCGGCATGGCCGTTGTATTTTCAAAACCGGAAGTAAGTTTGTCCAATGAATTAATCTTCATAGTTGCTCCTGCAAGAGGTAAAAGGGCCAATGTCTTTAAGAAATCTTTTCTTTCCATAAGCTTCGCACAGAAGTATAACACAAAGCTACATCTGTTTACTCCATGAATCTCTTGATCCAGGCTAAGAAAAAGCATTGACTTAAGTCAAGAATATGCAGGAAGGTAATTACTTTTCTTCGGCGAGTTTTTTTCTTATCCGGCTCAGTGTTTCTGGCTTTAATCCGAGGTAAGAAGCAATCATATGCTGAGGAACACGCTGGATAATATTGGGATAAGTTTTCTGTATGCGCAGGTATTTTTCTTCGGCGGTATTGGCAATGGTAGATAAAAGTCTTTTATGAAGGGCAACATAACCAGATTGAATGAGCAGGCGGAAATATCTTTCAAACTTTGGGATGTATTTGAACAATTTATCCTGGGCATTTTTATCAAGAAGTAAAATATCCGAATCTTCCAGCGCATCAATATTTGAAACGGCAGGCTCCCCGGTAAGAAAACTATTCATATCAGATATCCACCAGTCTTCGAGAGCAAATTGAGTAATATGCTCGTCACCCTTTGCATCAGCAGTATAAGCACGAAGAGCGCCCTGATTTACAAAAGCTATAAAATCACACACATCGCCTGCCTGCAACAGGTATTGTTTTTTTCTCAGTTTTTTAGCGGTGAAAAGAGAACTGGCAAGTTCCCACTCCTCTGCAGTAAGGTTGATCTTGGCTGTGACGTTTTTATAGAGCAGCTCAAACATATATAGCAATTAAAGGACTAAGAACAAGAAAAGCAATTTTTACAAGCGCTGCACTTATTATAAGCCTATTATGTTTTAATTCTATAAAAGTAAGTATTTTATAAAGGGGGAAATTATGAAAAGGCTATTGATAATACTCACAGTCTTTGGATTACTGACAGGTGGCTTAGGCTATTCAGAAGCCATTGCACAGAAACCAGAGAAAAGTAAAAAGGTAAAAAGCGATGGTACCGTAAAAGAGAAAAAGGTGAAGGAAGATGGTACCGTTAAGAAAAAAACTACCAAACCGGATGGGACGGTAAAAAAAGAGGAAAAAAAATACGATTAATCAGATCCTATTAACCTGCAGGCCTGACAACCCCTGCAGGGCTTTTTATAGTGGTAATTTTTATAAGGATTGATGAATTTGGGAATACCCGTATTTACTGCATTAAAGTTTAAACAATAATTGATTCCAAGAGTATATTTACCTTAGGCCTGGCATTATTTCCCTTACTTTTATGTTATGATTTAATGCACAAACAGGTAAAAACAGTAGGTTCGGACCCCTCGAGATGTATAAAAGAGAAGAAAATACCCAATTAAAAGAGCTGGATTATTCCTATCAGGCACTAGCCGAAAGCGTGAAAGATTACGCCTTAATCATGCTTGATCCGGAAGGTAAAGTAGCGTTATGGAATCCGGGAGCGGAAAGGATTAAAGGATATACCGCCAGGGAAATCATAGGGAAACACTTTTCTGTTTTTTATCCTAAGAAGGCTCAGGAGGATAAGTTTCCGGAGTATGAACTAAAAGTAGCAAAAGAAGTCGGTAGATTTGAAGACGAAGGATGGAGGGTAAAAAAAGACGGCAGCCTTTTTTGGGCCAACGTGGTGATCTCTGCTGTTTATAACAGTGAAAATCTATTCATAGGTTTTTCCAAAGTAACCAGGGATCTTTCTGAAAGGAAGAAAGCGGAAGAAACTTTACGAAGAAGTGAAGAAAGATACAGGCTCCTTATTGAAGGAGTAAAAGATTATGCCATTTTCATGCTCGATCCAACCGGACATATTGCTTCCTGGAACCTGGGCGCTAAGAGATTAAAAGGCTATACCGAAAATGAAATAATCGGAAAGCATTTTTCCATTTTTTATCCAGAGGAAGCAAAAAAAATAAATTATCCAGAAATGGAATTAAGGGTAGCAAAGGAAAAAGGACGTTTTGAAGATGAAGGATGGAGGGTAAAAAAAGATGGCTCTCTCTTTTATGCCAATGTTATTATAACAGCTTTATTTAACAATAATAAAGAACATATAGGTTTTTCTAAAATTACCCGCGACCTCACGGAAAGGAAGAGAATGGAAGAAGGCATGCGTGCTATGAATGCCGAACTGGAGAAACGCGTACAGGAAAGAACGGAAGATCTTACCAAAACCGTAAGCGAGCTCAAGAAAATTAATTCAGATCTTGATAATTTCATTTATACAGCTTCTCACGATCTCAAGGCCCCGGTATCAAACATTGAAGGCCTGATGTATACCCTGGTTGAAACGTTAAAAGACAATAATTTCACCAATGATGAAGTAGATAGCCTGCTGGAAATGATCAATAAATCTGTGAGTAGGTTCCAGAACACTATTAAGGATCTTACAGCCGTAAATCAGAGTCAAAGATATGCGGAAGAAGATCTGATAAATATTAACTTATCGGAAGTGATAGATGATATAGCAGCAAGCATCAATCACCTGATCACTGAATCAAAAGCGCATATCAGTATTGAGATACAAGATGCTCCGGATTTTTCATTTTCAAAAATTCACATCCGCAGCATCATGTATAATTTACTTACGAATGCCATTAAATACCGCTCTCCTGAAAGACAGCTGTATATTATTATAAAAGCTTATTCACAAGATGAAAAATACATTATTGAAGTAAGCGACAATGGGCTGGGCATCAAAGAAGAAAATAAAGAAAAAATTTTCCAGATGTTTAAACGTATGCACGATCACGTAGAAGGCTCCGGAATCGGATTATATATTGTAAGAAGAATAGTGGACAACTCAGGTGGAAGAATACAGGTGGAGAGTAAAGAAGGAAAAGGTACTACCTTTAAGATATATCTGCCAAAGAAATAACATATTATTAATGCTATAATAACAGGGACCGGGGTTTAAACTCCTGTCCCTGTTTTATTTTCTAATCCAAGTAAAATATTATTCCCTTGCAATCACTGTCATCTTAACATTAGAAGAATCATGCTAAAGTAACATTCTAAGATCCTATAATGTATTTTGCTATATTTTTAGAATTATCAGACATAGTAATGTTTAAAGGAGAGCAGTTTGCTGAATCACTGATTGTAAAATCTGTTATAGAAGAATGGTGGCTCAGAAATATATATAAGGATCTGATTAACTTTGCAGATACGCCTGTATTAACCTATCCGCCTAGGTTGGTGAAAGTTATCAGTGTGGATGCCGAGGTTGTGTCAAGGACCAACCTCTATGTGAAGGAAATTTATGAAGCTTCAGGTGGTTGGCCAAAAAGGCGCAACCACCGAGTTTTGTCACCAACCGAGGCAAAAAGTTAAAGTCAAAGTAACTAAATATAGATGGACCCTAAAAGGAGGCAGACAATATAAGCTAAATGATCAACTCAATAAAAATCGGGGAAATTACAAAAAACATTTTAAAGGGTTTAAAGGATGAAAATTAAAGTATGGATTTTTATGCTCCCTGGTCTGTGAAAAATTAAGCAGCCCATTTCCGTGGTTTTGTGGCACACAAACCACCAACTGCTGTCAGAATCTGTGCATATAATGAGTTAAGAATCCAAAGTCGTCATGTTCTGTTTCATAAAACCTTGCTGATGACCAATAATAATCTTCGGGATGCCTGGCAAGATTCCATCTTTCACCTAATGGGTTCAGATGAATGTAATCCAGTTTCTGTTCTACCTTTTCACGACTATTCATTAATATGGCTAAAGGATCACGTTGCCATACACGGAAAGATCTTTCTTTTTCCTGCTCCCTGGTCTGTGAAAAATTAAGCAGCCCATTTCCGTGGTTTTGTGGCACACAAACCACCAGCTGCTGTCAGA
>JAIERY010000212.1 GCA_019746425.1 Cytophagaceae bacterium | reverse complement strand
CATCGGCAAAGTATTTTACAGAATGGCCGGGAGAAGATTTGTCCAAGTCATTTAAAGCAGTAGCGCAACTGATAAAGATGGATGTTGGCTTAAAAGTAGCGACAGTAGATTACGACGGCTGGGATATGCATGACGGACAGGAATGGAAATTCCCAAAATGGATAGAAGCGCTTTCCAGAAATCTGCAGGCTTTTTACAATGATATCAATGCTTATCAGAATAAAGTTACGGTGGTATTGATGACTGAGTTCGGACGTAGGCTAAAAGCAAATAAAAGCGGTGGTACGGATCACGGACATGGTAGTGTGATGATGGTACTGGGAGGAAATGTAAACGGAGGAAAGATGTATGGAAAGTGGCCGGGACTTGCCAATGAGCAACTGGATAATGGAGTGGACCTTGCTGTTACTACCGATTACCGTACTGTATTGAGTGAGGTATTACTAAAGAGAAAATTAATAAACGATCATAAAATTATATTCCCTAAGTTTGAGGGGTATAGTGGATTGGGAATAATAAGGTAATTCAAAAATTACACGTAATGTTGTAAAGGTAATTTTTTTACTCTACACTTGCATTCAACAAAAAAAAATCTGCCTTCTTTTTATTCATAGATTTTTAAAAGAATACTCCCTGGGTTTCCTTACCTGCAATATAAACTTATACCGATAATTTTCGTACCCTTCTACACCTATATTTCAACAGAAAGAGCCACATTCGGCAGACCGCAAAAGTATTAGCTTACTTAAGCATATTTATGATCTTCGAAGTAATATTATATTTATATTGATTGATCTTTTTGTTTCCAATTTCTCGCAGGCGCTCCGGTTTTTAAAATTTTTGTAAATCTGCTGATAGCAGTCCCGATGATACCGATAGAAAAAAATTATTAAGAAACAGATCAAGGAAAATCGGGAAGAAGAATAAAAGCCCGGTTTTTCCCTTTCCGCATTTAATATAGCGCTATTTAAACAACCATCCTCGCCACCCAATCTTACAATTTTGTTAAGAAAATCTTTGGCAACCTGCTGGTGATTATTGTAGGAATAAAATTTTGATAATAATTATAATTATCTGAAAATTAATTAATTATATACATACCCTCGTGTGTATTGAAACATGTGATTTGTATTCTAAACAAGTGATTTTTTATAATTATTTCCTCAAAAAATTGGCTTTAGCTATACAAAATGGTTTTGTTTCAGAAGTTAAACACAACAAAACATTAGAATATGACAAAATATATTCCCCATCTAAAAAAATACCTAACCGTCATCATTTTATTGTTGTTTTGCCTACCTGTATTTAAAGTACAGGCCCAACCCAGTACGGGCGGCTACTGGAATAACATCACCTGGCCAATCCTTGATTGTCCACAGCACCCTCAATATGATTTCTGGGAGCGCAATTGTCTGATCCGGACAGCCGAGCCTTACGGAGAAATCCGTTTACCTCAGGGCGGAGTGGATGGACTGAACCTTGAAGTGCCGATGTGGATCACCATACCCACCAATCGTCCTACCTGGGCAATAGCTATCGCCCACGCATGGAACCTTCATCGTAATATGATCCAGAAAGTAAACTTTCCGAAGATAGGCTATTATATGGCGATCACCGGACATGAGACCGGGATGGGTTGTGATTGCGCTGCAACATTCTCAGCCGGGCACACACCATGGACAACTACCGGAGGAGGAATGGCAAACTGGCCTTCCAAATGCGGAGTAGGCGCAAGACATGAAGACGGGTGTTTCCAGATGGAGAATTACAATGCCTGGGGAGAGATGAACCAGATCATGCCACACAGATTCGGATGCGACAGGTTTGATGATGTGGTATCAGGCAATGTTTTCGAAACACAAGCGCTTGCCATGACTTATAGAAATTTCACTTACCATTTATTAATGGAGTATTCCTGGAACATGAATCCATGGGAGATCTTTGAAGACCCTCGTTGTGATCCATATGCTTATGAAAAATTTTTAGCAGCCAGCTGGAACGGAAGTATCTCCGGAACTTATGCTACTATGGCGCAAACCAATGCGCCACCCAGCACAAGACCTAATCCAATCAATATGTTTACAGGACGAACTGCGGCACGTACCAATCCTAACTGGGATCTGGATGGAACAGTAGCATATTATCCTGAAGTAATTGCATGGTCTCTCGCGGCTATCGAAGGCAATACTGCTTACGCAGGATATCAGTACGATGCGCGTCAGTATTGGGGAGCATTGGTATCTACCGGTACAGGCGCAGCAGGAGAACGCTGGCCAAACGGGACTTTGATCCCGGCAGGGGCGACTATTCCTATTAATTCTGCCAATGGAGAATTTCCAGGATATCAGACGCATGTGCAATTAGGATACTACAATGGTAATATTTACTGGTCGGATGTCAGCGCCTACCTGGATCGCATTACTGTATTCTATGATGAGTTTGCTTCACCTGCGGTATTAAATCCTATCAAAGCAAGAGTTCAGAGCGTGTTTGTCGGTATATCTGGCGGCATTGCCAATCCGGTTCCTTTCAAAGAATTAGGACCTGTAGTAGATGAAATCATTTTATCATTCCCTAAAGAAAATTCTTTAATCGCAGCGCTTCAGACAGACGGTCTTCCTCATGGCCCGAACGGAAATGAATATTCGACCTGCTCCGGAAAGTATTCACCTGCTTCACATATTGTTCCGAAAAATATTACCAGCGGCACTATCTGCAAAGGTCAGACATTAGTGCTTGCAGGAAGAGTGGCAGGAGGAGAAGAACCTGACATGAGATATACCTGGTTCCAGAATGGCGCACAGGTGCATACAGGAGTAAATGACAGTTTGCATACTTTCACCGCTGTAACACCTGGTAATTATGAATTTGAGTTAATCGTCTGCAATGCTGCCGGTGGTTGTTCGCCTGCCTGCAGCTACCGTGTAGTAGTAAATAACTGCAGCGCCTGTGCGCTTGCTGCCACGACCAGCCAAGTAAATACTCCCTGTAAAAATACCGAAGGAGGAAGCATTACGGTGAATATTACCGGATCTGCCAACTATACACTTACTTATTCAGGACCGAATAGCGGCTCTATAGTAGGAGCAACGCCTGTACAGATCATTAATAATCTCAAAGACGGAGTATATAACATTACTATAAGAGATAATGCCAGTCCGACATGTTACTTCACCACTTCACAGACTGTGGGATACAATTTCAATCTTACTGATGTAGTACGTGCAGATCTTATTGCCAAACGTCAGTGCGAAGTGGATCTGAAAGCAACCATTGTCAAAGAAAATTGTCAGTGCGACTATACGGTACACGCAGTGAGCAATATTCCCAACAGATGGGAGAGGTATATCACTATGAAAATCACTCCAACGAATGGAATGTTTGAAATATTCAGAGGAGATGTATTCTCACTTAACAGTACTATCTCCAGAAAATTCCAGTTATGCAATGGAGATTCGATCAAAGGAGAAATGCATATCATTCCTGCTTCAGGTTCATGCGACCCGCGCAGAACAGACGCAGTAAATTATCAAAGAGAATCTTATACCATATGGATTACCAATCCAAATGGCACTGAAGTGTTCAGAAGGGTATTCGGTCCGGGAACAGTAACACAGGGAAATGATTACCAGATGTTCAATATACCTGTGGTATGCCCTTACACCTCTTCTTACACTTATACTTACCTATGGAATCCTTCTTTAAAAACTACTGCCGCTATCACTGAACAGAACAGCGGAAATGTGTTGTACACAGTTACAGCCACCAATGTACAGAATCCGCAGTGTAAACTGAAAGATACTATACTTGTAAACTTTGGCAATTGTAACCCTTTGCCTGTACAGTTCATTTCCATACATGCGAAGAAAACAGATTTCGGCGCTATTGTAAGCTGGGAGATGATGGAAGACAGCGACTATAGTCCGTATATTATTGAGAGATCCCCGGATCCTTCTTCAGGCTTCACGCAGATAGGAACGATGGCCGTCGGCAGCGGATCATATAAATTTTATGACATGAATGTGCCGGATGCAAGAGTAGTATACTACAGAGTAGTGAAGAGAAATGAAGAAGGACAGATGGTATACAGTCCGGTAGTAAGTATCAGTTCTTATGATGTGTCATTCAATCTGTATCCGAATCCATTCAGCGGTACTGCCTTCCTGAGATCCAATAATGACGGTGAAACATACGATGTTCAGATCCTCGACGCACTTGGACAAGTCGTAGAAACGCACGTGCTGAAAAATAATGAACAGCTGGAAATCGGAAACACAGTGAGCGCAGGAGTATACGTCTTAAAAATATATAATGAGACCGGCCTGGTCGAAACCTTGAAACTAGTGAAAGCAGAATAGAGTACCCCTTTCTTTTTTCCAAATCCCCTCTTCATGGCAGCGTTGAGGGGATTTAACACCGCAGCGCTTCCTTAAATGCCTCATATCATAAGCAGGTGATTTCCAGTAACGGAATATTTCGTCCGCCCGTGGTCATTGGAGGAGAGGTTATTGGTCTATGGAAACCCCTTGTCAAAAAGAATAAGGTGCTTCTTGAAATTAAATCCTAGAGCAGACTTACCGGAAATCAGGAGCGGAGCGTTATAGAAGCAGGGGAGACCTATGGCAGATGCATGGAATTGGAGCCTGAAATTACCCTCCAAAAATACGATCGGAACTAGGATAAAGTGGCATTATTTCCACAAATGAAACGAAAAGCGGGAAATTGTGGTTGAAAACGCATTACGTTTGATCTTAACAGTGGTTTAAGGTATTTGAACTTTTACTGAACAATTACCCTTAAATTCCGTATATTTATGAAGATTTTACTCATTATCGCTATTAGACGGGATTAGAGGACTTTACCATCCATTTGATTTCCCCCTTTTGAAACGTGCTGGCGCCACACCCATAAATTCACTTAACAACACGCAATGAGACAATTAAAAATCAGTAAACAGATTACCAATAGGGAAAGTCAGTCCCTTGACAAGTATTTACAGGAAATCGGCAAGGTAGCCTTGATTACCTCCGATGAAGAAGTGGTTCTTGCAAAAAGAATCAGAGAAGGTGATCAGGTTGCGCTGGAAAAATTAACCAAAGCAAATCTTCGCTTTGTGGTGTCTGTGGCAAAACAGTATCAGAGCAACGGACTTACATTAGGTGATCTTATCAATGAAGGAAATCTTGGTCTGATCAAAGCAGCTCAGAGATTTGATGAGACGCGTGGTTTTAAATTTATTTCCTATGCAGTATGGTGGATACGTCAATCCATTATGCAGGCATTGGCAGAACAATCAAGAATTGTTCGCCTTCCTTTGAATAGGGTAGGAACAATCAATAAAATATCAAAAGCTTTTTCTGACCTTGAGCAAAAATACGAGCGTGAGCCTTCTCCGGAAGAACTTGCGGAAGTATTGGAGATATCTTCTGAAGAGGTAGCAGAATCGCTGAAAATTTCAGGACGTCATATTTCTATGGATGCTCCTTTCGTACAAGGCGAGGAAAACGGTTTGCTTGATGTATTGGAGAACACCAACCAGGACAAACCCGATACCGCTTTGATGAATGATTCATTAAGAAGAGAAGTGCAGAGATCGCTGGCTACTTTAACACAAAGAGAGTCCGATGTGATCGCATACTATTTCGGACTGAACGGAGAAGCTGCCATGACTTTGGAAGAGATCGGTGATAAATTCAATCTTACCAGAGAAAGAGTTCGTCAGATCAAAGAAAAAGCGACACGCAGACTTAGACACAGTTCCAGAAGCAATTCTCTGAAACCTTATCTTTGCTAATTCATATTAGACATAATAAAAAAAAAGGCCGGTCACACCCGGCCTTTTTTTTATTCCTATAAAACTAACATTAAAAGCTACACCCTCTCTTATTTGTTATTTTTTAGTAAGCCTGAAAGCAAAAATCAACTGTACATAGGAATTTTTCATTCTTCCCTGTTTGGCGGAAAACTCATAGAGGGAATATTCTTCCGGCACTTTCCAGGTGCTTTTCAAACGGCCCGAATACATATTGCTCAATGAGATCATATCCCAGCGGGCGCCAATAAAAAAACGATTTACATAGGCATACATTCCCCACACTATTTTGAAATTATATTTACTTCCAAAACCATTTATTAAACTTCCCTTGTCACGATATATATCTTCTGCAACGATATTTCCGCCGGCATCCCTTATTTTTATAGAAGATACTTCTTCGAGTTTATATTTGATCCATGTGGTAGTAACCACACCAAACTCCATGCCCATGTAATTATTTTCAATAAGGTCGCTGATCTGCAGAGAACCCCGTACCATCAATGGTATCTGAAGCACCTGCATATCTATAAGCGAAATATATTCATTTTCATATTCATCAATACGTACTCCGATAAAAGACGGGTTGGAATACAAAAGCCCAGGCTATAATGCAGTTTAGCGCCGCTCGTTTCCTTTTTAAATATATGATCCAATTCCAGTCCGGCAGAAAGATTAGACCTTAGTTTGCTATATCGCTGCAATCTTCCAATAGATACGTTCTCGAAAAAAGGAGGGGAGGCCACGCAGGCATTTATCCTTAGCTGTGCTATTGTTTCAGAGCATGCAAAAAGTACAATTAAGAAAACAACTATTCTCATGGCCTCTTTTTAATTTCCTAATAAGATAAATGCGCCCCAGTAAAACGGACTGGGGTATTTTTTTCTAAGGCTAAGCTGAGCCTGCCTGAAAGCAGCATGGATCTCTGTACCGCCAAGCCAGGCTTTATAAAAATCTATCATCAGCTGTGAGGTAGCGGCATCATCTACTTTCCATAATGACATAAGTATATTGGAAGCTCCCGCAACTTTCAAACCCCTTTGCAATCCATATACTCCTTCGCCGTTTTTAATTTCACCAAGACCGGTTTCACAGGCAGAAAGCACTACCAGCTGCGAACTGTCCAAGGATAAATTCGTCGCTTCATAGGCAGTAAGTATTCCATCTTCGCTCAAGCCATCATCCTTACTTTTTACGCCACTCAGCACAATACCCGAACGTATCATGGAGTTTACCTGTCTGTCTTCATCTGCCAGAAAAAATCCATGTGTGGCGATATGCAGCACATCAGGGGACTTCATGGATTTAATATTTTCTTCACTTGCCGACTGGTGAAGAAAAATATCCGTATTCCAGTGACTAGCATTTAATATTTTTGCAATACTGTCAATTTCTTTTTGCGTACCGGGAAGATCAGCAAATGTATGACCGGCGAGCGCCTGCAAATTGCTGTTACCCGAAGCGCTCAAATGTGATTTCTCAGTCGGACGGCTAAGACCTGTTTTCTCCGGCAAAGAATAGGTGGGGTGTCCGTAAAGTCTAGCCGTAGATCTTGACTTCATATTTTTATGGATAAGCAGGTCTTTGGTGTTGGTGACAAATACAATATTCATCTCATCCAGCATATATTTTTGTGATTGCGGATTCTGAAGCACATTCAGGTTAATCTGGTTGTAAACTCCATCAGTGGAAACATACAATTGAGAACAATCTTTTAACAGCTCATGAACCGGCTTCCAGAATTGAGTGTAAGACACAAAGTCTGATAAATGATATCGGATAGAGTTACGATAAACCGCCAGGAGCTTTCCTTCCAGGCGATTTCCATTTTCCAGTATAAAACCCTGCGGTGCGTTTGTACCTGGCCGCACGATAAGAAAAATATATTTTACTGTATCGGTAAATGTAAAGCCGCCGCCTTTGCTTGTATCGCTTACAAAGTTAGGATTGAAAGATCTTGCACGGATAATTTCTATAGCCGCTTCGCCTTCTTTAAGCACATCCCGGATCTGCTGCCACTGGATTTCTTCATTTGAACCGGCAAACAGAGAAGACTTTTCACTGATCTCTTTCTCCAGCGTATTAATTCTTTTTTCTAACGCGTTGATTTCAACCGCTGCATCTTTATGATTGTAATGCAACCAGGCAATACGGTCCTTCGCCTGTTCCCATTCATTAATCTTTGCAATAAGGTTTATATCACCACTGGATAAAATAGCGGTTTTGATCTTGGTAATTTCATTCAGCAATAAAGCCTTGGAAAATAATTGTGTATTGTAAAGTAATCCGAGAAGTCTGTCTGTATTTTTATTAGCTTTCAATTCAGAAGCAACAAAAGAATTAAACAAATCAAAATCAGCTTTGAGTGTAACATAGAACTGTTCACGTTCATATTCACTCATTGAGGAGAAGTTTTTACGGATGTTACGTTCGTATGAGTTGAGTAGATTTTCAAAAGCCTGAGCGGCAGAATCAGTAAAATTTCTATTCCAGTAATACAAAGCTTTGGTTCGCAGCGTTTTTATTTCTGCCTGTGACAATATATCCCTGCGTACCCAGAACTTTTTTTCGGCTCTTTGTAAAAAAAGCGCAGCTTGTTCCATCTCGCCGGAAAGCAAATAATACCTGGCTTTCATTTCCAGTGCTGCTGCTATCTGTTCGGAGGTCGGGCTAGACGTATTTAAAGAATAATAATAGCGCTGCAGGTATTTATAGGCCTCTTTCATTCTGCGCTTCTTCAGACTCGCTTCAAAATGAAGTCCGTATAGCTGGTACCTCACCATATCAAAATTAAATCCCGTGGTGGTTGCATGATCCACCATATAACTTCCCTTGCTGAAATATTCAAGGGCCTTGTCAAAATTTCCTGACTGAAAATACAATTGCCCCAAATGAATATAAGGATACACGCGGAACACACTTCGTTTATTAAAAACTGCTTCACGCTGCTTCACAGATTTGTTAAACATTTCTTCTGCCATTGCTATGTTGCCGGCCATCATATAAAGGCTGCCCAGGTTTTCATAGGCGAACATGTAGAGATGCGTTTTTTTATTGGAGAAAATTATTCCACGGTTTTTTACCTGATCGGGGTTTTTCAGGCACAAAATCAAGGTGTCCGTATAGCTGCATGCTTTTATAAGAAACTTCTCGGCCAGGATAAAATTATTAGCCCTGATGGCGCTGTCGCCCTGCGCATTCAATTGCAGTAGCAGATAATTCAGATCAAAACTTTTATGCTGACTTTTGCCTGTATGACAAAAAATAAAAAGACCTATCCATATGATAAGATGTTTCTTCATCGCAGTCTGAAGTTTAATTTTACACCAGCGCTGCTGAAATAATAAT
This sequence comes from Cytophagaceae bacterium, assembly GCA_019746425.1. GTDB lineage: Bacteria > Bacteroidota > Bacteroidia > Cytophagales > Cytophagaceae > JAIERY01. Next base: position 4,182 of record JAIERY010000212.1, on the reverse strand, counting down.
TTCTGTAAAATATGAGAAACAGAGAATCTTCTGTATCGAGCTTCCAGCGAATGGAAAAATCTTTGGCAGTAGCAAAAGACTTTGATTGAAAATATGCGCTCAATCCAAAGCGCCTGTAAGCATAGGTCAGTTCGAAATAAAAGCCGGTAGAAAGGCGGGAGGTATACGCAGCAATATTCTGGCGGTCAGAAACACCGGGATAGCTTTCACTAAGATCGGAATAAATAAGAAAATTCTGTAGAAAGCCCACATCGATGTATAGCACATTACCATTGTATATATTGATCCGAAGCAGGAGCGGGACGGAGAGATAAGAATTTTTTAACCTGCTTATATAATATCCGTTATCATACCGGTAGCCTGTCTGATGAAATTTTACTCCGCTGAGCCAGTAATAGGGGCCGAACAATCTTCTTTCCACCATCAGATCAAAATGCAGGTATCTGCCAAAAGTGTTATCTAAATTTTCTGTACCAAGAAATATGGAATTACCCTGCCATCCAAGGTTAAGATTAGGTTTTGCACCGAAGGTAGCTCCCGTGTAAGCCACGCCCACAAACACGCGTGTCTGTGCTTTGATTTCAAAAAAGCATAAGCATAAGAACAGGCCGAACACTAAGCGCATATAAGGTATTGATTTACAGCGGAAAAATAACAGTCTTACAAAAATAGAAAAAATCCTTTACTGTGAACATCTTAATTAATTTATCTCAATTGCATTTAACAAAGCTCTCATTAAATATTTATAAATTTTAAAGGAATACGCCTTACCATATGGAAGGAATTTGTAAAACATTTTAAAAATAATTCCCTTTTATGTAATAACCGCCTCGCCGATTGTAGCAGGAATAGGAAGAGAATGATCAATATTTTAATCCTTCCCGAAACCCGGTAGCTGATGTAAGCGAAGTCAGGTTACTGCAAGTTTCAGTAATTCAAATAGGCAAAATTCGACTATCAGACTTACTAAAACAGCGTCTGGAACAGCAATCTGCTACTAAAACTCATTGAAAATCACGAATAAAAAAACAATTGAAAGAAATAGGTTGTCCACAGCAGGCTGTGTAAGAATTGTGTACAATTTATCCTTTTATGAAGCGTTATAATAACTACTTTTGAGTCTCCAATTCCGTCATAGCTGGTTGAATTGAGATTTACAAAAAGCCTTTTCAGACGGAAAAGGCTTTTTCTTTTTTATCTCACCATATCAGTTCAGACGAATTGTCAAATAGATTTTACTTCTTCACCAGCTTCCCCGTAATCTTTTCATCTGTAACTTTATTCTGCAATTCAAACAGGTATACTCCGCTGATCAAATGGCTCAGGTCTATAAAATATTCTCCCGAAGTATTTTTTTCCAGGTGTATTGTATAAACAATTCTGCTGAGCACATCTTTAATTACCAGATCATATCCCATTTCCTGCAGCAAAGAAAATTTTAACATCAATGTCGTCTCTACAGGATTAGGATAAAAAGTCATTCCGTCTGAATCTTTACCGAAAGGAACCGCTTTGATTTTACTATATGAGAACTCTCCATTGAAATCTACCTGCTTAAGTCTATAATAATTTATTCCATGCACAGGATGATAATCCTCGAATTGATATTGCGAAGTTTCACTGCTGTTTCCTTTGCCGGGAATTGTACCAATACTGATCCAGTCTGTTCCCTTGCTGCTTTGCTGCACTTCAAAGTAAGAATTATTTTTTTCCCAGGCCGTTGACCATAACATGAGTGCATATTCATCGCGGATATTTTTTGCTTCAAAATTAATAAGCTCCACAGGAAGAGGAGGGCACACCTTGTAAACAATCACTGTATCATCAGGAACATTGAAAGTTCTTCCGTCGGTGAAGTTCACTACCTTAGGACCTTTGCCTTTAGGCATATATACCATGTAATGCTTACATGCGCCCTTAGTGAAAACGTGATACCCTGTATTGTTTGCTCTCACCGTAGCATCGATAGTACCCACACTGTCAAATGTTCTTATCCAGTGATAAGTATAAGCCATTTTGCTTCCGGGCCACAAGCCATTGTTGGCATTGAAGGCTACAATCGCTGCGGCAGGATTATGCATGGCATGCTGGGCATTGATCGCCTGTCCCCAGTCTGCCCACTGTGCATAGTTTTGTCCGATCTGTGCAAAATCAGCAGCGGCGCCTGCTACGTTAGTACCCAGCCATGTCGAAGCTCCGGTCATAGGAACATAAGTAATTCCATGTATCCACTCTGGCTCTATACCAAAGAAGGTGGCATAGTTTCCTCCCCAGTTGTAAAGCATAGTAAGATGCTGATGGTTGTAAGCATTGGCAAAAGGCGCCCCGTTGATCACATTGTCTACATCAAACCAGTATTGCCGGGCTGCTTCCGCTTCAGTGATGTAAAGCAATGCGCCCAGATCTCTCATAACGTTGTTACCTGTGGTTTCGCCCCAGAGAAAAACTCCTGCTGCAAAATTGATCGCTTCCGACACAGACTCCTGATCATTGGCCATTGCATCGGCCCATGAATGTCCGGCATACGGATCAAAATATTTTAAATAAGGAAACCATGGACGAACAGTACCATTCGCTCCCGGATCTGTCATATCTTTTGTTTCATTATCAATGGAGCGTATGACAGTCTCTACCATGTCGCCGTAATTATTTACAAATCCCTGATCATATCTGGCCAGTATAGCGGCAGCCATTACAAAATATCCTACATGAAAATGCGCGTCGACAAAGGTACCCGAACTGCCAAATCCATTTGGATAATGTGACATGTGATTAAACAAAGGACTGTATCCAAAATACCTATTGTAGTTAGCATCGTTCGAGATAAGCCAGTCCTGCAAACGCAAACGCAGTTGGTTTAATATTGTATTGAAAGCTGCAATGTTGCCAATCTGTTTTGCAATCTGCACATTGGTAATGAGCTCCATGAAATCATCTTTATTATAACCGTCTGCTGCATTGGCCATGTTGGCCAGTCCATTCGCATAAGCGTTGATATAATTATTAAGTGTGTTGCGATTGCCGGTATTTGCCCAGCCAAGATTAGGAAGAATGCCAGGATGTGGCATAAGTGTTTGAAAAGTGTTGGAGTTGATCAGGCGCATTTCTCCTCTGGGAGAATAATAAGCAAGTCCGGTATTCAAAGGGCCCGTTGCCTGAGTAGAGTACAACCACTGGTGCCTGTACAATGCCTGGAGAGTGCCGGTGTTTGCTGCACCATATACATTTGTTGTAGTGATATTGAAATTAGTAGTCAGCATGGCATTGGCTTCATCGAAAGTATAAGTATGCGTAGTGCCTGTGATAAAATTAAATGCTTTCTGTGCAAACAGATTTAAAGTTGCCTGCGAAGGATCTGGTAAAATTGCAACAGTGATAAACTTTGCAGCATCGGGAACATTCGCATTGAAGTTTGCCCCGAAAGGAGCCATGCCTCCGGTATTACCGGCAAAACCGGGAATCGCTGTTCCATTAATAGTTGTGCCCGGAGGAAAAAATATTCCTATATGCGCCTGTGAACCTACATTGTTCATCGGATCAGCTGTAATGGAAATGGCAGCAACATCTGCATTGGAAAATACGGCATTCAATCTTGAGGTGCCCTGATTATAAAAATTAAAATCAGTGATACCTTGTCTTTCGAGAAATAAAAAGGGAGAGCCGCTTGCCGTGGTGGCGCGCAAAACATCACCGGGAATAGTCTGACGAAAAGTGGCATGCCAGTCACCATATCCATCTACAGAAGTGTTGTTGGAATTTTGCCCGATGAACCCCACGCGCATATGTGTAAGGACAGGGCCCGTATTAACCTGATTAGGTCCGCTCACCATATTTGCATTCGGACGATAGCTCATAGTGAAGCCATCATTATCTGCCGTCAATACCATTGGATAAGGAAACATTCTTCCCGAATGATTGTCTCCGCGGAAGGTCACTTCACCATCTGTTCCATTGCCTAAGTTGACATGCCATAACGCAGAGGTCCACCATTGATGTGATTGAAAAGGCCCTGTGTAATTCGGACCTCTTGCGATATAACCGGCTCCGGCCGCGCCACCACCGATTACATCAAATGTGTTGACACCATTATAGTCATCCGGCGGTAAGGTATTGTACTCCCCTTTCTTTAGACCACTATTACTACTATCGTAGTTGTTTTCTTTTTGCTTCTTTTTCTTTTAA
>JAIERY010000052.1 GCA_019746425.1 Cytophagaceae bacterium | reverse complement strand
TAGTAGAATAAAAAAAGCCTCTCATTTCTGAGAAGCTTTAGTGTCTGTCGGGGTGGCGGGATTTGAACCCACGACCCTCCCGCTTTCAAGCGGGATAGCATCAGGCTAAGAGTTTAGTAGAATAAAAAAAGCCTCTCATTTCTGAGAAGCTTTAGTGTCTGTCGGGGTGGCGGGATTTGAACCCACGACCCCTTGCACCCCATGCAAGTACGCTACCAGGCTGCGCTACACCCCGAACAAAATATTTTCTTGAGTGGCACATAAACTAAACTATCTGAGGCATAGCAACACCTCACTTGCATGCTGGGGAGAATATCACCTCCGACAAGGGTGGCAAATTTAATAAAAATATTTCACCGGCAATAGCTATATCGATTTCATTGAGGACTTTTCCTGATCAGGTTTACGAAGCCTTTAAGGATTCGCAAACTTAATTCAGAGGGCAGATTGTTATTAACTTTAACATCGCTAGCCCCTCGCTTCTTTCATCAGCTTTCAGCAAGGCTTTGTTTTTCAGATCTTCTTTTTTACGTACCTCATTTTCTTACCGCTGCCCTCCAGTATTCCTTCAGGGTCATCGAGCAGGCTGCCGGCCCAGAAGTATAATTTTACCATCAATGCATCAGTGGCAATATCAACATAACAAATTCTTTTCCATAGAGTTAAAATAAAAAATCATGACTATGAGAAAATTATTTTTCTTCGCCTTTCTGTTAATTTCTCTTTCTTCTTCGGTAAATACCAGGCTTGCGGAAGCCTGGAAAATCAAATCGGATGAATCCTATGTTAATTTTTCTGCAAGAAGCGCTTTTACAAGAGTACATGGGAAAATTCCCGGCATACAGGGAGAAATCAAATTCAGCGAAGAGGATCTTGCCGGAAGTAAGTTCAATGCTTCACTGGAGCCTGCCAGTCTCAATACAGAAAATGGTAAGAGAGACAGGCATTTGAAGTCAGCAGATTTCCTGGATGTAGAAAAATTCCCCAAAATAAAATTCGTGTCCAAAAAAATTGAAAAGACCGGGAATGGATATTCCGTCACCGGCGATCTTACAGTCAAGGATGTTACCAAAGAAATTTCTTTCCCTTTTACTTTCGAGAATCAGGGGAACAGGGGAATATTCAAAGGATCATTTGCCATCAACAGGCAGAAATATCATGTAGGGGGCAGCACCAAACTTGCGGGAGATAATATCAATATAGATATTACGACAGTGGCGGAGAAGGTGCCTACAGCAGAGAATTAGTGCTGAGTGCTGAGAGGTGAGTGCAGAGGAAAAATTCGTCACTCGTCATTCGTAAATCGTTACTAATTCTTATTTTTACTCTACTTTTTAAAAAATAAGATATGAGAGTATTGGCAGAAATCCCCCGCGAGGAATTTAAGATCACCGTTTTTTCCTGGAATGGTAAATACCTGGTGAAGTTTGAAAGAGGAAATTACGAACAAACCTATAAAATTGCAGAGATGGATCTCACAGGTGACGGCGATATGAAAAAACTCATCGAAGATGAAAATTTTCTGAAAGAAGTTACAGAAAGATTTAAAGAGATGAGCAGAACTTTTAAAGAAGCAATCGAAAAAATTTAGTGCAGAGTATAGAGTTATGAGTGCTGTGGCTGCTCTATACTCATCTCTCTGCACTCATAACTCAAACATCTCGCCTTTCCGCGGTATCTCCACATGGTCATACCCATTTTCCTCCAGCACTTTTTTAAAGCCTTCCATCGATTCATATTCTCCATGTACTAAAAATATTTTTTTGAGTTTTTTCCCGTCCTGGTATTTTACAAACTCCAGTAAACCCTCCTGGTCGGCATGTCCGCTGAAGATATCTGTGGTAATGATGTTGGCCATTACCGGTACATTTCTTCCTTTGATTTCAATGGTTTTCTGCCTGAGCAACTGATAGCCTGGTGTGCCTTCTGCCACATAACCCACCATCAGGATAGTGCAGTAGGGGTTAGGCAGATTTTTTTTAAGGTGGTCTTTAATTCTTCCTCCTGTGATCATTCCCGAAGAGGCAATGATAATGCAGGGCTCGTTGTAATCTGAAATGGCCTTGCTCTCTTTAAAAGTATTTACCTGCACCAGGTTTTCAAAATCAAATAAAGATTTATGTTTTGAATACAGGTCATTCGCTTCGGCATTAAGCAAGGGAAGAAATTCCTCATAGATCCTGGTGCTGGCAATTGCCATCGGACTATCGGCGAATATTTTTATCGGAGGTAATTTTTTCTGGATCGCAAGCTTATGCAAAGTATATAAAAGCGACTGTGTTCTTCCTACTGAGAATGCCGGGATGATCAGCCTGCCGGGGATGTCGACGCATGCTTTCTGAACAATTTTCTGCAGAAAATCTTCAGGCTTTTCTGCGCTCACATGTTTCCTCATCCCATAAGTCGTTTCGCAGATCAGGTAGTCTGCTTCGCTGAGCCTTTGAGGGTCCTGAAGTAAAGGATAATTTTTTCTGCCTATATCGCCTGAGAAGCCAATGGATTTTTTTTCTCCGTTTTCTTCAATCTCAAGTAGAATGTTGGCAGCGCCTAAAAGATGGCCTGTCGGAATGAAAGTAACATGGAGTCCTTTTTTTACTTCAAATCTTTTGTTGAAATTAATGGTGACAAACCTGTCTGCCGCTTCCTCCACATGTTTCTCAAAATAAACGTTGCTGATATTGGAAGAAATGATTTTATGTTTCTCTTTTTTAATTTTTCTTTTTACGGCTTTTGATTGTATGGAAGCACAGTCTTTCAATATTAATTCTGTAAGCGATAAAGTCGCCGGCGTGCAGAGTACCTGTCCTTTGTATCCCTGTATAAAAAGATTGGGAATATTTCCTGAATGGTCCAAGTGCGCGTGAGTGAGGAGCACTAAATTAATTTCAGAAGGATTGAAAGAAAAAGGAGCTGCGCTTCTGTTCTTTGATAAATCGGATCCGCAATCGATAAGAATTTTGTAACCACCGTTCATTTCCAGCAGGTACATACTGCCTGTCACTTGTCTTGCCGCACCCCAGAAGGTTAACTTCATTTGTAATGATTTGATTTTTTGAGTTCAGGTGGAAAATTCTTTGCAATATACATTTAACCATGTTTAAACATATTTGATTGCTGAAAAAATGTGGATAATTACTGTATAGCTCCTACGTATTTTCAGCAACATATTCGTCGAAAAGCTGGTATAAAAATTTAGCTATCTCGTGATTCAGGGTAATGATTTCTTGATTGCTCACTAAAATTCCTGAGTATGTTTTTCTCTATCGGTTCAGATTTCATAATGAATCTGATTTTTATGAACGTCATCATGATTGGATGTTTTTTATGGCTCAACCATAATTACTATAAGATCATGGACAGGCTTGAAGCCATTAATGTTACTTCAAAATCTCTTGATGAAAAACAGAAAAGAATTCTGAAGCATTTCTTCCCGTTCTACAGAAAGCTCTCTCCTAATCTCCAAAGGATTTTCGAGCAAAAGCTATTATATTTTTATTATACAAAAACTTATGATGCGAAAAACGGACTCGCAGTGCATGATCGCATGAGACTTTTTGTTTCGGCTTACGCGGCACAGGTGAGCCTGGGATTCAAAGAGTTTGGGTTTTCTCATATTTATGGGGTCGTCATGCATCCGCGAAAATTTTATTCTGAAAACAGAAAAAATATTGTGTGCTGGGATCTGGATAAAGAAGGGTACCTGCATCTTTCCTGGACTGATTTTTTTGAGCAATTAAAAAAACATGTGGTTCTTCCGGTCGGGCTGGAAGTAATGGCTCATGCGATGAAAAAAGATGAAAATGAAATAGTTAAAGAAGAGATTTTCAGAAACAGAAATGTCTATTATAAAATAAATTCCTATCTTAAAAGCACTTCCGGAAGTCTGGTCTTATTCCAGGATGAGGATTTTAAAACCCGTGATAATTTTTTTGAAGCCTGCATTAAAAATTACTTTTCTTACCCCGTCGAGTTGAAGAATAAATTCCCTGAGCTGTTCAGGAAAATTGATCAGCTTTTATACAGCGAAATCAGGCTTGTTTAATAAAAACCCTCTTTTTTAAAATCATATTCAGGGTATTTTGGTTAATATTGGATGAATCTTCGCCCCTTCGGTGAAAAAGATAAAATTCATTACATTTGCTGTCTTATTTTTGAGCGATTTACTCCTGTTAGACTGTAAAAGATTAGTAAATAATGCCTTTCGGAAACAGGCAAATGAATTAATGCGATTAATATGATTTTTCAATTGCAGGAATTAAAACAACATGTGGGTTAAATTATCAAGTATCATCATTAAAAACAGGCTGACCCTCATAGGGATAACAGCTTTGATTACGATTTTTATGGCCTACAAAGCCAAGGATCTGGAAATGACCTATGACTTTGTAAAGGTGGTGCCGGAGAATGATCCGGATAACGACTATTTCAAAGAGTTTAAAAAGACCTTTGGAGAAGATGGCAACATCATGGTGATAGGAGTGCAGGACAGGTCCATTTTTGAATTGAAAAATTTTCAAAAATTCCAGCAGTTAAGCGAAGACATACAGAAGGTAAAAGGAGTAAATGAAGTAGTATCCCTGCCTAATATGAAAAGGCTGGTAAGAGATACCGCTGAAAAGAAATTTAACCTGGAGCCTGTATTTAAATCAAAGCCGGCGACCAAAAGAGAACTCGACAGCCTGCTGCGGATTGCCAAAGAAAACAAATTTTATGAAGGCCTTATCTGGAATGAGAAAACAAATGCTTTACTCATTGCCGTAACCATAGAGCGCACGGTTTTGAACTCTTCCAAAAGGGTAGAATTCGTAAATGGTATTTTAAAATTAAGTCAGGATTTTACCAGAGAGACTAATATTCAGACTCACTACGCAGGTTTGCCTTATGTGAGAGCCATTATGATGGGACAGGTAGCGGGGGAGTTGAAATTATTTCTTGCACTTGCCATAGTAGTTACTTCTATTATTCTCTATTTCTTTTTCAGGTCATTCTTTGCGGTATTATTTACTTTCCTTGTCATATCCATCCTGGTAATATGGACATTGGGAACAATCGTGCTGCTGGGATATAAAGTGACTTTGCTTACAGGAATTCTTCCCGCGCTGATCATTGTGATCAGTATACCGAATTGTATTTACATGTATAATAAATACCATCACGAGTACAAGCGGCATGGAAATAAATTAAAAGGCATAAGCAGAATTATTCAGAAAATCGGATTCCTCACATTGATGACCAATGCAAATACGGCGGTAGGTTTCCTGGTGCTCTATTTTACGGACATCACTATCCTGGAAGAATTCGGTTTGGTTGCCGGTATTATCAGCATAGCAACATTCTTCATCACCCTCGTGGTAATACCCGGCCTCTTGCTGTATCTGCCTGAGCCAAGCGAGAAGCAATTGATGCACCTGGATTTCCAGCTTCTGAGGAAAGTAAATTTATTGCTGGAGTATATTGTGATAAGAAACAGGGCGTTTATATATACTGTTACCATATTCTTCTTGGTAGTTGCGGTATATGGAATATATAAGATCAGAGCTGTTTCGTACATGGTGGATGATCTTCCTGAAAGCAGCAATGTAAAAAGTGACCTAGCCTTCTTTGAAAAGCATTTCAACGGAGTAATGCCCCTGGAAATTATAGTAGACCTGGGTAAAAAGAATGCAGTAAGAAAGCAGGCAAACCTGGAAAAGCTGCAGGAGTTTGAAGATTATCTGAAAACCGTTCACTACACTGCGCCTCCTGTATCTGTACTGAATATCGTGAAAGGATTAAGGCAGGCATTCTTCTATGGAGATCCGGTTGAATACAAAGTTCCTTCACAAAGAGAAATGGCTTTTATGGCAGCCTATATCAATAAAGGGGCGGGGGCAGGATTAATCAAATCATTTGTAGATTCAACCGGCCAAAAGATAAGGTTCACCTCTAAGGTAGCGGATATCGGAACCACCAGGATGAATGACCTGGTAAAAGACATTGAAGCCAATGCGGCTAAAATATTTGAAGGTACTCCGATTAAAGTGAAAACAACCGGAACAACCTTATTATTCCTAAAGGGAAATCAATACCTGATAGATGATCTCACTCAAAGCTTGATTTTAGCATTCATCCTGATATCTATCATGATGGCTATGATCTTTGCAAATCTGAAAATGATCCTGATCTCACTGGTTCCCAATATTATCCCCATGCTCTTTACAGCAGGAATTATGGGATTATTCGGAATTCCATTAAAACCAAGCACAGCGCTCATATTCAGCATTTCTTTTGGGATATCGATAGACAGCACTATTCACTATCTGGCCAAATTCAAGCAGGATTTGTACATATTCAATGGAAATACCTTGCAGGCAGTGACCAAAAGTCTTGAGGAATCGGGTGTGAGTATTATTTATACTTCTATCGTTTTATTCTGCGGGTTTATTATTTTTGCATGGTCAGATTTTGGAGGCACAATAGCACTGGGAGTCTTAACCTCTCTCACCCTGTTCTTCGCCATGTTTACCAATCTTACTATTCTACCGGCTTTGCTCTTGACATTCAGCAAGGGAAATAAAAAGAATTTATTCCCGTTGGTACATGGAAAGCATAAGAATAAATTTTATGATGAGTTGGATGACGAAGAGATAGATATCAAAAAGATTAAGAAAAAAGAGAACGAAAAAGATAATTTAGAAGAGTGAAATACAAGGAATACAAAAATGTAGAGTTGTCGAAAATAGGAGAGGAAATCCTTTCCTATTGGAAGAAGAATAAGGTTTTCGAAGCATCCGTTAACAGCAGAGAAGGGAAACCTTCTTTTACTTTTTATGAAGGGCCGCCTTCTGCCAATGGAACGCCAGGCATCCACCACGTGATGGCTAGAACTATCAAAGATATTTTCTGCCGTTATAAAACGATGAAGGGTTTCCAGGTAAAACGTAAAGGAGGATGGGATACACACGGTCTTCCCGTAGAACTACAGGTAGAAAAGGAGCTGGGAATTACCAAAGAAGATATCGGCAAAAAAATCTCCATCGAGGAATATAATAAGAAGTGCCGTGAGGCCGTGATGAAATATAAATCACAGTGGGATGATCTGACAGAGAAGATGGGTTATTGGGTAGATCTTCAGAACCCATACATTACTTTTGAAAAAGACTATATCGAGTCCCTGTGGTATCTGCTGAAAGAACTCTATAAGAAAAAACTTTTATACAAGGGATATACCATTCAGCCATACTCTCCTGCAGCGGGAACAGGATTAAGCTCTCACGAGCTGAACCAGCCTGGCTGCTACAGAAATGTGAAGGATACTTCGGTGGTAGCTCAGTTTAAAGTTGCTAAAAATGAAAAGATACAGAAATTTTTTCCTCAGCACTCATCACCCAGCACTGACTACTATTTCTTAGCATGGACGACTACTCCATGGACGCTTCCGTCTAACAGTGCATTGGCAGTGGGAGAGAAAATAACTTATGTAGCGGTGGCTACTTATAATCCTTACACGCACAAACCAGTTACTGTTATTCTTGCTAAAGATTTATTAGGAAAATATTTTTCTGATAAAGCGAAAGAAGTTGCACTGGAAGATTATAAGGAAGGTGATAAAGTAATTCCTTTCAGAATTTTAGGTGAGGCAAGCGGGAAAGATCTTGCAGGCATAGAATATGAGCAGTTGCTTCCTTACGTGAAACCATCTCAGCCGGCATTTAGAGTAATCATAGGAGATTTTGTAAGCACCGAAGATGGAACAGGTATTGTGCACATTGCGCCAACCTTTGGTGCGGACGATGCAAGAGTGGCAAAGCAGAGCAACATTCCTCCGATCGTGGTAAAAGATGAAGGCGGGAACGAAGTTCCGCTGGTTAACAAGCAGGGAAAATTTGTGAAAGAGGTAAGTGATTTCGCATTGGAGTACGTGAAAGAAGATTACCTGAATGATGAGCAGAAAGAAGAAGCCAGAAAAAAGCAAAACAGGGACAAATATCTTTCAGTTGATGAAAGAATTGCCATAAAATTAAAGACAGAGAACAAGGCATTCAAAGTAGAGAAGTACGAGCACTCGTATCCTCATTGCTGGAGGACTGACAAACCTGTTCTTTATTATCCGCTGGAATCATGGTTTATCAAAACCACTGCACTGAAAGACAGGATGGCGGAGCTTAACAAAACTATCAACTGGAAACCCGAATCTACCGGTACAGGAAGATTCGGAAACTGGCTGGAAAATCTCGTCGACTGGAATCTCTCCCGTTCACGTTACTGGGGAACTCCGCTTCCAATCTGGAGAACGGAAGACGGCAAAGAAGAGAAATGTATTGGTTCTATTGCAGAACTTCAAACGGAAATACAAAAAGCCAATGATAAATTAAAAAACCTTGAGGGTTTTAAAAACCCTCAAGGTTTGGAAGACTTACATAGGCCATATGTAGATAATATCATCCTCGTAAGCGATAGCGGCAAACCAATGTATCGTGAGGCAGACCTGATAGACGTGTGGTTTGATTCGGGGGCTATGCCTTATGCGCAATGGCACTGGCCGTTTGAGAATAAAGACATTTTCGAAAAAAATTTCCCTGCAGATTTTATTTCAGAAGGAGTGGATCAGACAAGGGGATGGTTCTTCACATTGCATGCCATAGCCGTTTTACTTTTTGACAGCGTGGCTTTCAAAAATGTAGTTTCTACCGGACTAGTGCTGGATAAGAATGGAAATAAAATGTCGAAAAGGCATGGTAATGTGATCAATCCTTTTGAGACAATTGCGCAATACGGGCCTGATGCGACAAGATGGTATATGGTGGTCAATGCTCCGCCATGGGATAACCTGAAATTCAATTTAGATGGTGTAGTGGAAGTGCAGCGAAGATTTTTTGGAACACTGCAGAATACCTATGCATTTTTTGCGCTGTATGCTAACCTGGATTCTTTCGGATATTCTGAAAAAGATCTTCCATTAGAAAAACGCAGTGAGAGTGATCGCTGGATTATTTCCAGATTAAATAGCTTGATCATTAAAGCGGATGAAGCTTACTCTGATTATGAACCTACAAAAGCAGCGAGAGAGATTCAGGATTTTGTGATTGACGATCTAAGCAACTGGTATGTGCGATTAAACAGAAAGAGATTCTGGAAAGGTGAGTACAATGAAGATAAAATGGCAGCTTATCAGACATTGTATACCTGCCTTGAAACAGTGGTGAAGCTTTCGGCTTGTATCGCTCCTTTCTTTGCAGAGAAATTATTCCTGGATCTGAATGAGGTGACTAAAAAGGAAAATGTGAACTCTGTACATCTTACAGAATTTCCTAAAGCAGATAAAAAAGCGATAAATGTTGACCTGGAAGAAAGGATGGCGCTTTCGCAAAAAATTTCTTCGCTGGTGCATTCGTTAAGAAAAGGACATAATATTAAAGTGCGTCAGCCGCTGACAAAAATTCTAATACCTGTCCTTAATGATAAAATGAAGAAGCAGATAGCTTCTGTAGAAGACCTGATACTTTCAGAAGTAAACATCAAAGCCATAGAGTTCCTGGATGATTCTTCTACCATACTGTTGAAAAAAATAAAACCTAATTTTAAAAAATTGGGAAAAGAATATGGCCCGAGGCTGAAAGAAGTAAGCGCTGCAATTACCGGATTATCTCAGGCTGATGTAAAGAAACTGGAAACGGAAAATGCTTTTAAGATAAAGCTCGCAAGCGGGGATATTGTCCAGATTACCCTGGAAGATGTTGAGCTGAGCTTCGAGGACATTCCGGGATGGACTGTAGCCAACGACGGGAACCTGACAGTAGCTTTGGATATGACTATCACCGAAGAGTTGAGAAAAGAAGGTATTGCGAGAGACGTGGTGAACAGAGTGCAAAATCTTCGCAAGGATATGGGACTGGAAGTGCAGGACAAGATCAGGATTACAGTACAGAAAAAAGATGAGCTGATTGACGGCGCCTTGCTTTCCAATAAAGAATACATCTGCAGAGAAACCCAGGCCTTGTCGCTTGACCTGGCAGATAAGATTACTGACGGGAAAGTAGTGGAAATGGATGACCAGGAATTGATTTTGAAAATTGAGATATAATTTTTAACACGGAAGCGATGTTCCGATAGCTATCGGGAAGCGTGTCTATCAACATGAAATATTATAAATACTTTTTATTAACGCTGGGTGTGATTATAGTGGATCAGGCAGTGAAGCTTTTGGTGTATTACAATATGTATGAAGGCGAAGAATTTCCTATCATCAGCGGAATTGATTTTTTAAAAATCCACTATACTACTAATCCCGGGATGGCATTTGGCTGGCAGATCGGCGGCGATTATGGTAAGCTTATCCTCACAGCATTCAGATTGGTGGCGATGGTAGCTATCGCCTGGTACCTGGTGAGGCTTGCGAAAAAAGGAGCTCATTCCGGTTTGTTGTGGTGTATAGGCTCCATACTCGGTGGTGCTATCGGCAATGTGATTGACAGTACTTTTTATGGAGTATTTCTACAAGGTAATGTAATTTACAATGCTTCTACTCCATGGTTTCATGGTAAGGTAATAGATATGATCTATGTCGATATCTGCTATTGTTATTTTCCTGAATGGATTCCCGTAATTGGCGGCGGCCCTCATGCGCTATGGCCGATATTTAACATCGCCGATGCTTCAATATTTGTAGGAGTAGTAGTGATACTTCTTATGCAGAAGAAATTTTTTAAAGAGAGTAAAGCGGAGGAAATGAAGAACACAGATACGATTAACTCCTAAATGCATTTTAATGCTTTATTAAGCTTCTCTAATTGATATATTTAAAAACTCAGACCTCTAATATTTACTTTTCTTTTGCATGCCCAAAAGAAAAGCAACAAAAGAAAAAGGCACGAACAAGACGCACATTCGCAAACCTACGCACAAGCCTCATGTCCGTCCACGCTGTTCGTGCACAACCTCCCGCAGATGACTAATAATATTACCTTTGCTAAGAAATTTGATACAATTATCACTGGACAAAACCTAATAAAATCTTTGGACGGAGTAGCGAGGGTGGAGGGGATTTTATTCAGTTTTGGGAAGTGATAATTCGGCCTAGCGGCCGTGGAGCGAAAAGTAGGAGAAAGATCTAATAGCGGAAATTAAGATGAATAAATTATTTAAGAGTTTTTCTTAGTTTTTCAAAACCTTCACTGCCTCTATCTTGTCCCCTGCAACAACAACTATACTATAAATTCCGCCAGAAAAATTTGAGGTGTTGATTTGGATAGAGGAAGAATAATGTGTGGACAGCTCTACCACTAATTCTCCCAAGTAATTATATATTTTTATATTAATCTCTTCTTTTGCAGAGACATCATCCAGGTCGAGATATATTTCATCTTTGAAAGGAACCGGATAAACTCTTTGAATAAGCTTATCATTGCCAGTATTTTTTACTTCTCTTATACCAAGGACTTTTACAGCCCCGTCAATATCCTTTTGGGAAAGCCTGTAATAAGTGGTCCCTTCTGACGGAGAATAGTCATAAGTGAAATACGAAATCGGTGCGGAAGAATTTTTATTTCCTTCCACAATAGCTACCGTGGTGAACTCATTCAGATCCTGGGTTTTTTCTATGATGAAGAACGCATTGTTTTTTTCTGAAGCGGTTGTCCATTCCAGCTTTACTTTCTCCCGGATGAAAGCCGCAGAGAAAGAGATCATTTCTACAGGCAGAGGACCACAAGCTGCGGGAAAAGAAAATACAGTCGTGGATTGAGGGATTGTTAATCCTGGTAAAGTACCACCTGCTGTTCCTGCAGCAGCGTTTCGCGTACATGCACAGGTTCCTGGCCCATATGTACTTCCTGGCCCCCCGCCATTCAGCAATGGTGTGATATTGGCATTTATTGCTCCGCCGCTCACCCATAGCAATCCTCCTCCTCCTCCTCCTCCAGGGCCGGGATCTCTGGTGGATTCATCGTATACACGATCACCATTGCTTCCTCTGACATCTACTACCAAAGTCGAAGACACCACAGGAATATTCAGAAGAACTGTTCCGCCTGCCCCGCCGCCACCACCACCATCGCCCCATGCTCTGTTAATAATGTTTAACGTGCCGGCAGCAAGAATAGAATCTCCGCTGGCATCTATGGCAGCTGCTTTTATAATTACAATTCCACCCCCAGGGCCACCAGGTGTACTCCCTGTCCAGAAGTTTGGAGCGCCAGGTCCGCCATTGGCAAAATTATTTTGCTGTCCTGCACCGCCGCCGCCGCCTAAAAATATTTTATTATTTACATTGGAATAGTAAGTGGTTGTGAGCCCATATCCTCCTAAACCAAAGGCATTGGGATAAATTGCATTGTTGCATTGGGGCCCAATTTTATCTCCTCCTCTTCCTCCCATTCCAAAATTCCCTCCTCCGGCACCACCGGTATTATGAGAATTTCCGCCGCCGCCGCCATTTATAAATTTTCCTCTTCCAGACTCCATCCCTGCCGGAATTATAGCAATGCCTTCTCCTTTCCCTCCTGCCTGCACAGAGGTTGAAGCATAAAAATAAGTATTAGTGCTGCTTGTAAAACAGTCTCCACCATTGGGGTTGACTGCTCCGCCTCTGAATCCTTTTCCCTTTACATCTATATTGGCATTAAGAGTAATGGTTCCTGAAGCTTGGAATACAAGCACTCCACCTGTATTCCCGTCCCATGCTGCTGCAGTTAGTGTACCAATGATAGTAACATCTGTGAATTGGGGGACAGAAACCAGTTGTACTAAGCCTGTCTGGTTATACGTTCTTTGAAGCGTATATTTAAAAAATATATCATTACCGATAATCTTATAGATTTCTGCAAATTCATAATTTCCTGCATCGTTTAGTACAACAGGATCTCCGAAGGTTGCGCCATTGGCTTGTACAGCAGTAGCGCCTTTCATCTGAATGATTAAAACTGTATCGCCTTCAGCAAAGTCAGTGGTTGGAAGAACAGTCGCCTTATTGCAGGCGGGGTCAACAGCAGTAACCTTGACATACTTATTTATCACCCCGGATATTTGTCCGGATACAAGTTGACAAAGAAATACTGCAAGTATGAAAAGGACCTTCTTCATTTCAAATCCCCAAATTTGAATTATTCAGGGGCCTAACATATTAATACGCTAAATAAACGAAAGGTAAGCTTAAAAAATTTTGGATTTTTCCTTTATAATATAACTCAAGGCCACTAAATCCGGTTGAATATTGTCTTGGAAATGGCAGCGAAAGGTACTAAAAGTCCTTGAATTTGCCATATTTCAGGTTACTATTTCTTATATTTCTGAATTAATCCATTACGAGGAGTAC
>JAIERY010000349.1 GCA_019746425.1 Cytophagaceae bacterium | reverse complement strand
ATGTTTCTTTTATCATAGGTTAGAGATAGCTCGATTTAATGCCGCCAGAAAAGTTTCCGGTCATTTGTCTGTTGCAGGAGTTAGCGTGGGAGTAGGAAGAAGATTACTGAAATTTACAGATAATTTTACTGTACAAAATTCTATATCCTATTATCGTTACTCCCTTAAAAATTTCCCAAGTGATTTAGGTTTTCCAGGAGGAACAGGGGCAGCGAATAATATTTCATTTACCAACAGCATTAGCAGATACCATATTCCGGAATTACAAAATAACAATCCCGCTTTTCCGCTTTCAGGTTCAGAAGTTGGCTTGACACTTGTGCTTACACCTCCATATTCAGTATTAGGTGCATTAGACAAAGCTAATCCATACAAGTTTGTAGAATTTCATAAGTGGACAGTAGACAATAAGTGGTATGTTACTTTAATTCCACATAAGAGCAGAAGTCTGGTATTAAGCGTAAGATCACACTTTGGATTTATTGGCTCTTATAAAAAATCGACCCCAATCGGACCATTCGAAAGATTCAAATTAGGAGGTAGCGGTCTATCAGGATTTAACTTCCTTCTGGCTTCCGATGTGGTAGGTTTAAGAGGATATCCGGATAATTCCATTATCCCTATTGATGAAAAGGGGAAATACATAACCTCCGGTGGAGTAATTTTTGATAAATTTGTATTTGAATTGCGTTACCCTATACATTTAAGCAGTGCGTTTTCTGTATTTACGGTAGGCTTCCTGGAAGGCGGAAATAACTGGGGCAATTTCAAAGATTTTAATCCGTTTAATATCTATCGTGCAGGGGGATTTGGGCTAAGAATAAGCATGCCTGCCTTTGGAATGATCGGTCTGGATTATGGATGGCCAATGGATTTATTGCCTGGAAGATTAAAACGCGAAGGGCAATTTACATTTACAATTGGGCAGCAAATCCGCTAAATTTGACCCGGATTATATGAATACACTGATTTACATGATTTTTCAATGGCTCTTATTATAAATAATTAAAAGCTTATGAAAACATTTATCATTTTTTGCGGCTTATTTTTCTTCTCAGCTTTAAGTTTTGGCCAGAAATTTGGTTATATAAACAGTGAAGTGATCCTGAAAAAAATGCCTGAATATAAAAAAGCTGAGCAGGAGCTTGAGCAGTTGTCCTTAAAATGGCAGCAGGAAATTGAAACGATGAAGAAAGAGCTGGAAAAAATGCAGGCAGATTACCAAGCAGAGGAAGTATTGCTCACTGATGAGATGAAAAAGGAAAAACAGGGAGCAATTGGAGAAAAAGAAAAAGCTCTGAAAGAATATCAGAAAAAGATTTTTGGATTCGACGGATTGATATTTCTAAAAAGACAAGAGCTAATGAAGCCTATACAGGATAAAGTATTTAATGCAGTGGAAAAAGTAGCTAAAGAAAAACAACTTCAATTTGTATTTGACAAATCTTCGGATTTGGTAATGATATATACTAATCCGATACACGATTATACAGATTATGTTCTGGATAAGTTAGGCCTGGGAGATAAATCTGATACAATACAGAAATAATGAATTTTACACTTATATTAAATGTTATGAAAACTAAATTATCGTTCACTTTTTTAATTTGTGCTTTAGCGGGATCATTAGCGATCGGACAAACAAGTCCAAATACAGTGAAGATCGGATACACTGATCCTGAGTATATATTATCCATGCTGCCTGAATATAAGCAGATAGAATCTGAGCTGAAGTCTCATGAAAAACAACTTCAAACCCAGTTAGATGGTAAGCTGAAAGAATACCAGGCTAAGCTTAAGGTCTATCAGGAAGATCTAAATACCAAGAGTGTAGCAGATGTAATAATGCAGGATAAGCAAAAAGAGCTTATAACCATGCAGAATAATATCAAGGAGTTTGAGGAAAACGCCATGACTTCTATGCAAAGAAAGCAGGCTCAGTTACTTGATCCTGTTATTCAGAAAGTGCAGAATGCTATTGATTCGGTAGCCAAAGAAAATGGCTATACTTATATCTTCAGCACTTCAGCAGGAAGTACTGCAGCTATTATTTTATATGCAAAAAACAAAGATGAAGATATCACTTTACTGGTGTTGAAGAAATTAGGAGTAACTCCTCCTGCAGAAACCACTACAGGAACAAATACTATCATACCTCCTAAAACTACAACCACCACAACAAATACCAACACTAATACAACTAATACTACCAATACCACTGCTCCAATAAAGAAGAAATAAATAATATAAATACGGCCCCTTCTGCGGAAGGGGCTTATTTATTTAATATGTCTCAAACGCCTCCCTTCTTAAAGAAAAAAGATAAAGTTGCCATTATCGCGACAGCAAAAAACTTTGATCCAAAAACGATACAAAGCGCCATAAAAATTCTAAAGTCATGGGGACTGGAACCAGTGGAAGGAGAGCATTTATATAAAAAACATTTTCAGTTTGCCGGAAGCGATGCGGAAAGAGCGAATGATTTTCAGCAAATGCTGGATGATGATTCTATAAAAGCAATTCTCTGTGTACGCGGAGGATATGGGACCAATCGTATAATCGATCAGATTAATTTTAAAAAATTTTATAAAAAACCTAAATGGGTTGTAGGCTTCAGTGATATTACAGTGCTTCACAACCATATACATAAAAAAAATATTCCCACGGTACATGCCCTCATGCCGACCCAATTCGCAAAACAGGAATACCGCAGTTCTATCGGAACATTGAAAGATGCCTTATTCGGAAATCAGTTAAAGTATATTATTAAGTCGAATAAATTAAATCGCACAGGTAATACAAATGCCCAGGTGATAGGCGGCAATCTCTCTATTTTATGTTCTCTTATAGGAACTCCTTCAGATATTAACACAAAAGGAAAAATCCTTTTCATTGAAGAAATAGATGAGTACTTATATAAACTCGATCGCTTAATTATACAGATGAAGCGTGCAGGAAAGCTCAATAAACTTAAGGGACTGATTGTGGGTCATATGACTGATATGAAAGACAATGACGTTTCTTTTGGAAAAACCGCCAACCAGATTATTGCCGATGCTGTGAAGGATTATAAATATCCCGTATGCTATAACTTTCCCGCCGGTCATGAGCCTCAGAATTTTTCCCTGATATTTGGAAAAGAAGCTACCCTGAAAGTAGGATCGGAAAAAGTAGAATTGAAATTTAAATAAGCGATTTATAATCGTTATAAATTACTTCCAGCAAGGTCTGTCCGACCTTTTTTAAAGTTTTTTTATCAATCACGTTCATATTATCATTATGCGTATGCCAGTATGCTCCGAAATAATTTTCATTATCCGGATCAAACTCAATAATATCAATAGTTGGAATGCGAGCTAAAGAATTTATATAATAATGATCATCGGTGATAGGAGGCGTTCTTATATTAATAAAGGTTTCCCCGTAACCTAAGTTTTGTCCGCTCGCCCAAACAGTATTTACTACGGCCGGAGCATATTGCATAGAGTTTCCTTCCTTTCCGAACTTAGCATTTTTAGCTCCTACCATGTCTAATAAAATTCCAAAAAAAGCTGAGTAAGAGCCTTTATTTTTTGCCCAGTATTGTGAACCAAGACAATAGGTATCTTTCATCGGACCTTTATAATCCTGTGTTTCTCCATAATCTTCTCCATCGAATAAGATAATATCTATTCCTAGTTCCGGTTTTAGCTTGGAAGCCTGAATGATTCTGGCAATCTCCATCAGTACACCTACCCCACTCCCACCATCATTTGCACCATCGATAGGTTTATTTTTATTCACCGTATCCTGATCTGCAAATGGTCGGGTATCCCAGTGGGCTGTTAACAAAATTCTGTAAGAAGCTTCCGGCTTATAAGATGCAATGATATTTTTCAGCCTGAGATTATTTCCATCGAAGGCTGTTGATTGAAACTCCTGCACCTTCACATTAAACCCTGTGCTTTTAAAAAAATTAACCAGGTAATCGCCGCATTGATCATGGTTAATCGTGTTTGGCACACGCGGACCAAATGAAACCTGCTTTGCGACATAACTGTAAGCAGAATCTTCATTAAAGGCAGGGGTCTGCACTCTGGGGGTTTCCTGAATTTTCTTTTCCGGTTTTTTCTCGCATGCACATGCAAAAAGCAAAAAGCTAAAAGCTAAAAGCGCAACATCATTACCTTTGACTTTAAACTTTACTTGTCCCCAGATGGGGAAGCTTTTAACTTTTACCTTTCGATTATTCTTCATAAGCCCAGTCTATACCGTGTTTCATATCTTTTATTACCAGTCCTTCATTTTTAAAGAAAGAACGGATCTGGTCAACTTTATCGTATTCTTTATTATCTTTTGCAGCTTTATAAATTAAAAGCAAACCATCGATGAACGACTCAGGACGAGCTATATTTTCATTTGACAGCCCAAGCACTTCTTCTGTCAGAATCAGAAAAGTATTTTTCATCTTCAGGAAAGTTTCTTCATCCAGCAAATCAATATTTAATTGCCTTGTATAAAATGAATTTATTTTTTTCAGCAGGTTGAATAAATCTGCTATCGTAATAGCTGTATTAAAATCATCCAGCAATCCATTGTAACAAATATCGCACAGCTTATTTATTTCTTCAATTAATTTATTATCCTTTTCCGCTGTCCCATTATGCGTAAGCTGTTTTATTATTTTAATTCCATTGGCAATTTTTTTATAACCCTTATTGGCAGCCAGCAAAGCTTCATTTGAAAAATCAAGAGTGCTTCTGTAATGAGCCTGTAAAATAAAGAACCTGATAGTCATCGGTGAATAAGCTCTTTCCAGCAGTTCATGCTTTCCCGAAAATAATTCATCCATGGTAATAAAGTTACCTAATGACTTGCCCATCTTCTGCCCATTGATAGTGATCATGTTATTGTGCAACCAGTATTTTGCAGGAGCAGTTTTGTTAGAGGCTTTTGCCTGGGCGATTTCACACTCGTGGTGAGGGAACATCAGATCCATTCCTCCGCCGTGAATATCAAAAGTTTTTCCCAGGTACTTGGCGCTCATGGCAGAACATTCAAGATGCCATCCGGGGAAACCTTCGCCCCAGGGTGAATCCCAGCGCATGATATGTTCCGGTGATGCCTTTTTCCATAAGGCAAAATCGAGTGAGTTCTTTTTCTCTTTTTGTCCATCAAGTTCTCTGCTTCCCGCTACAAGATCATCCAGCACCCTGCCTGATAATTTCCCATAATCATTGGATGCAGCATATTTATTTACATCAAAATAGACCGACCCCCTGGTGACATAAGCAAAACCATTTTTAATGATTTCTTCAGTCATTTTAATTTGTTCGAGAATATGCCCGGAAGCCGAAGGTTCTATGCTGGGAGATTTTACATTTAACTTTTCCATTACGCGATGGTAACGGTTGGTAAAGTATTGTACTACTTCCATAGGCTCGAGCTTTTCCAGCTTTGCCTTTTTACCGATTTTATCTTCCCCTTCATCCGCATCATTCTCCAGATGACCCACATCTGTAATATTCCTTACATAGCGTACTTTATACCCGAGATGTTGAAGAAAGCGGTAAATAATATCAAAAGTGATAGCCGCCCTGGCATGTCCTAAGTGAGCATCGCCATATACGGTAGGTCCGCACACATACATGCCAACATAGGGTGAACTGATAGGAGTAAAAATTTCTTTCTCTCTGGATAAGGTATTATATACTTTCAATCTGCTAACCATCATGCAAAGTTATAAAAATCGCAATATTTAAAATGAAAATGAAGCTTCTATAGGATAATGATCTGAGAATTTTATATCGTAATGGGTCTTAAAATCTCTGATATCAAAACCTTCATCAAAAAAAACATTATCTATCCTTAGGAAAGGCAGTTTCCCATTATAGGTAAATCCAAATCCATTCCCCTTTTCCTCAAAAGCATTATCCAGCTTTCTTTTAATTTTCTGATATGAATAACTATACGGGGTATCATTCAAGTCACCTGATAATATTATTTTATAAGGACATTTTTCCATATGTTCCAGTAGTATAATGATCTGCTTTGTCCTGAATACATACCCTATTTTCAATTTATGTAATAAATACCTCAGCCTCTCCGCAAAATTCTGACTCGCCGAAAGCCCTGGGAGTTTTTCTTCATTAATGCTCATTGATTGTAAATGCACATTGTATATCCTTATGGTATCTTTATTAATTTTAATATCCGCAAAAATAGCCTGATTGGAAGAGCCTTCTTGAAATATAATTTCTCCTTTATTAATGATAGGATACTTGCTGAAAATAGCTATACCAAATTCCTGCTTTGCTATTTTATAACCAGGCTGAAAATAATAATAGGGAGTATTCATTTTTAACATCTCAATTGTTCTAAAAACCGGTATAGAAGGATAATGATAAAATTCCTGAAAACATTTAATCCCGGCTTTATGATCGCCAACCCACTTAATCATCTTATTATTTACTATATAATTTTCATCCCTTAAGTGGTCATAAGCATTAAAAACCCTTACATTATAGTTCAACAGGCTAAGATTTCCATCATTTTCATTCAGTGAAAAAGCATAGGTTGCACTAATATATTTACCTGCAAATAATAGTACCATAAAGCCTATACCGGCCCTTTTCCATTTTTTTTTGAAGAGCTGCCAGATTATAAGTAAAATATTAATGATAATTAAAAGTGGAATTAAAAGTGGAATGAAGCCAAAAATCCAATGAAATGCGGGAGAAATATAAGTCGATAAATATAAGAAAAATGCAAAGGTAATTGCGGAAAAATATAAAACGGAAAAGAAACTTATTCTCACTTTTTTAAGTTTTTTAAACGAATTTTCTATATAACCTATAAAGGCTGACTATGTATGAAGTTAATTCTCTCTAAAGAATAATTCATTTAAATAAAGGATTATTTGTTAAAAAGAGGATTTTAATATAAATTTGCCCGCAAGTTAGATGTAAATTTCAAAGAGGGGACTGAGTCCCCTCTTTTATTTGATAAAATCGGGATATGGATTTAAAGGGGAAAATAGAAGAATTAGCCGCCAGAAATCTAGGTAAAAACGAGTTATTTTTGGTAGAAACGCATATTTCAGCTAATCCCGGAATGAGAAAAATAACGGTTTTAGTGGATGGAGATAAGGGTGTAACGGTAGAAGATTGCGTACTCATCAGCAGGAAATTGGGAGAGGCTATAGAATTGGAAAACTTAATCGACTCCCCTTATTTGTTAGAAGTGTCTTCCCCCGGGGTTGATTTTCCCTTACAGAGCAAAAGGCAATATCAAAAAAATATAGGAAGAAGAGTAACGGTCACCTTAAATGACCAGGAGGTAAAAGTGGGAAAGCTGGAAGAAATAAAAGAGAACGGGATTGTAATACTGGAAGAACAGAAGGAAGGCGGGAAAGAAAAGAAAAGAAAATTAATGATCAAAGAAATCAGATTCAGTGATATAAAAAAGTGTAATGTTCTAATTGCGTTTTAATGATGATGGAAACCTCATTTTTGATTGACTCTTTTGCAGAGTTTGCAAAATTTAAAAACATTGATCGTCCGACGATGATCCGTATTCTGGAAGATGTATTCAGAACTATGATCAGGAAGAAATTCGGAGCGGATGAAAATTTTGATGTAATTATTAACGTAGACAAGGGCGACCTGGAGATCTGGCGTGCCCGCGAAATCGTGGATGATGAATTTGCAGAAGACAGCTTTGATTTCGATCCTAATAAACATATTTCTTTAACCGATGCAAGAAAGATAGAGTCTGACTTTGAAATAGGTGAAGAAGTAGCGGAAGAAGTAAAACTGATCGACTTCGGAAGAAGGCTTGTAATGACAGCCAGACAAACTCTGATACAGAAAATAAAAGATCTTGAAAAAGATATTTTATTTCAGAAATATAAAGAGCTGGTAGGAGAAATTATTACAGGTGAAGTATATCAGATTCTAAACCGCGAGGTATTATTGCTCGATGCTGACAGCAACGAACTGATCTTACCAAGAAATGAACAGATCCCTAAAGACAGATTCAGAAAAGGAGATAGTGTAAAAGCAATAGTTCACCGGGTAGAAATGCACAATGGAAACCCAAGAATTGTATTATCAAGAACCTCTCCTACTTTCCTTGAGAGATTATTTGAAAGTGAAGTCCCTGAAGTTTATGATGGCCTTATTTCTATCAAAAAAGTTGTAAGAGAGCCGGGCGAAAGAGCAAAAGTTGCTGTTGAGTCTTATGATGACAGAATTGACCCGGTAGGAGCTTGTGTGGGAATGAAAGGATCAAGAATTCATAGCATTGTAAGAGAACTGGAAAATGAAAATATAGATGTAATTAATTTTACAGACAATCTTGAGCTTTATATACAGAGAGCTTTGAGTCCTGCAAAAATAATCAGTCTTAAAATCGACTCTGACGAAGGAAGAGTGTCAGTATACCTTAAACCTGATCAGGTTTCCCTGGCAATCGGTAAAGGCGGGCAAAACATCAAACTTGCAAGCAAGCTTGTAGGAATGGAAATAGATGTATTCAGAGAATTAGACGGACAGGAAGAAGAAGATGTGGATCTTTCTGAGTTCGTTGATGAAATTGAAGGCTGGATTATTGAAGAATTAAGAAGAGTAGGATTAGATACAGCAAAAAGTGTTCTGGTGCTTAGCAAAGACGACCTTGTAAAGAGAACAGAACTCGAAGAAGAAACCATTGAAGACGTTTTAAAAATACTTAAACAGGAATTCGAATAATTTACCCTTAGAGATAGCGTAAATTATTCACCAAAAACCCGAGAATAATAAATGGCAGAAGAAAAAATGATGCGATTAAGCCAGGTGGCGAGGAAGCTGAATGTTGGACTTTCAACAATCACGGATCATCTTTCTGCCAAGGGCTTTGAAATTGAGAACAATCCCAACTCCAAGATAACGGTTGAGCAGTTCAACATGCTGATGAAAGAGTTTGAATCATCAGTGATGGATAAAAAAGAAGCTTCAGGACTTACGATTGGCAAAAAACATTCAGACAACATTGTCATCGATACCGACCTTGCTTCACAAAGAAAGAAAGAGGATGAAGATGAAGAGATTTTTATCAAAAATCTGAACCTGGAGAAAGAAGCCAAAGAAAAATCAAAAGCTAAAAAAGAAGAGGAAGAAGCACCTGAAGAAGCAGAAACCACCAAAGTAAAGCTTCAGGGAATAAAGGTTGTTGGAAAAATTGAATTAGAAAAGAAGGAAAAAGACAAAGAAAAGGAAAAGAAAGAAGACAAGAAAGAGGAAAGGTCTGAAGAGAAACCAAAAACCAAAGCTAAAGAAAAGGAAAAACCCGTCGAAGAAGAGAAACCTGAAATTACCGAAGAGGAAGAAGACGGTATAGTAATTGAAGGAAAAGGCGAAACCCTGAAAGGGCTTACGGTAGTAGGAAAAATTGATCTCCCTGAAAAAGCCAAGAAAAAAGATAAGCCTGTAGCTTCTTCAGATGAAGCAAAAGATAAAAAGAAATCCAAGAGAAAGAGAAAGAGGGTTCCTATTATTGGAGGCAGTAACGCCAATAAACAGCAAGGTACAGGCCAGCAACCGCAAAAGGGAAATTACCAGGGCAAAAAAACACCTGTAACCAAAGAGGAAGTTTCTGATAAGGAAATTCAGGATAAAATTAAAGCTACGCTTGCAAAACTCGGAGGAGGAAAGACCCAGGTAAACAGAGCCAAATACAGGAAAGAGAAAAGGTCTGCTATTGCTGAGGCGAATGAGGAAAAATTATTACAGGAAGAGAAGGATTCAAAAATACTAAAAGTTACAGAGTATATTTCTGCAAATGACCTTGCTTCATTAATGGGCGCTTCAGTAACTGAAGTAATATCTGCCTGCTTAAGTCTTGGCATGTTCGTTTCAATTAACCAGAGATTAGATGCAGAAGCTATTACTGTAATTGCAGATGAGTTTGGTTATAATGTGGAATTTATTTCAGCAGAAGAAGAAGTTTCAGCAGAAGAGGAAGAAGAAGCAGAAGGTGAGGATCTACTTGAAAGACCTCCGGTAGTTACCATTATGGGACACGTTGACCATGGTAAAACTTCTTTGCTTGATTATATCAGAAAAGCTAAAGTAGCGGCAGGAGAAGCGGGGGGAATTACCCAGCATATCGGTGCATATTCTGTTACTACAGACTCAGGTAAAAAAATCACTTTCCTGGATACACCAGGTCACGAAGCATTTACTGCGATGCGTGCCAGGGGAGCAAAACTTACAGATATAGTAATTATTGTAGTAGCTGCGGACGATACTGTGATGCCTCAAACCAAGGAAGCAATTAATCACGCGCAAGTCGCAGGCGTACCAATTATCATAGCGATCAATAAAATTGATAAGCCTCAGGCAAATCCAGACAAAATTAAAGAAGCATTATCTAAAGAAAATATTTTAGTAGAAGACTGGGGAGGAAAATATCAATGTGAACTGATATCAGCAAAATCCGGTAAAGGTATCCCTGAATTATTAGATAAAATATTACTTGAAGCTGAGCTTCTGGAATTGAAAGCCAATGCTGAAAAAGAAGCCAAAGGCGCAGTAATAGAAGCATCGCTTGATAAAGGAAGAGGATATCTTTCAACTGTATTGGTTCAGACAGGTACATTAAGAATAGGAGATGTGGTTCTGGCCGGCGCACATTTTGGAAAAGTAAAAGCTATGACCGATCACAGAGGAAACAGAATTAAAGAGGCCGGTCCTTCTACTCCGGTACAGGTATTAGGATTGGACGGCGCTCCGCAGGCAGGCGATAAATTCCAGGTAATGGAATCTGAAAGAGAGGCCAGAGAAATTGCTACAAAGAGACTTCAGTTACAAAGAGAGCAAAACATCAGGACCAAGAAACATATTACTCTTGATGAGATCGGAAGAAGACTTGCAATCGGTAATTTCAAAGAACTTAATATCATTGTAAAAGGTGATGTGGACGGTTCTATTGAAGCGCTATCTGATTCTCTGTTAAAACTTTCTACAGAAGAAGTACAGATCAGGATTATACATAAAGCAGTTGGACAGATTTCTGAATCAGACGTATTGCTTGCTTCTGCTTCGGATGCAATTATTGTAGGCTTCCAGGTAAGACCTTCCAGCAGCGCTAAAAAGTTAGCAGAGCAGGAAGAAATTGAGATAAGACATTACTCAATTATATACGATGCCATCAATGAAGTAAAAGATGCGATGGAAGGTATGCTTGCTCCGACTATGGAAGAGGTAATTATCGGTAATGCTGAAGTAAGACAGGTATTCAAAGTATCTAAAGTTGGAACAATCGCCGGCTGTTATGTCACTGAAGGACAAATAAAGAGAAATTCAAGCATCCGTTTGGTAAGAGATGGTATCGTGGTTCATACAGGTAACATAGAAGCATTGAAGAGATTCAAAGATGATGTTTCAGAAGTAAAATCAGGGTATGAATGCGGATTAAGCATCAAAGGCTTCAACAACATCGAAGAAGGTGATATAATAGAAGCATTTGAACAAAGAGAGAAAAAACGAACATTGTAGGATTTACGAGGTATGACTAAAAACTATCAGAAACTGATAGCTTTATTTTTTTATGACTACTTAAGATCAATGCTTCCGACTATATTCAGCACAGCAATTCTTACAATCATTAATTGAAATCCGACCGTAGCTCTATTATTCGGTAAATCGTCATTCGCAAATCGTAAATTCCTATTGTGGCGCCACTGCTCCTCTTTTTACTCTTTCCCATGCCGCAGCCTGCTTGCCTCTTAAATATCTGAAGAAGCCAAGGAATACTGCATAGTTCATCATGAAAAAGTAATAAGGGATAAATAAAAGCTTCACTCTTATCCGCTGATTTTCCAGATACCAACCCAGCATTGCGCTCATGTAAAACAAAGTTTGCCCATAAAGCATCGCCTGATAAAGAATACCACTGTTAAACAATAATATATTCAGAGGAAATAGCAACAGTAAAAACATTGGCGCTATACTCCATCTCAATACTCTGTGTGACACATATTGAAAAGTAAGCGTAAAATCTTTAAATGGATTAAGCAGTGATTTTAATCTTATCATAGATTGCCATCCGCCGGCACATATTCTTATTTTTCTTTTTAATTCCTCCTTCACAGATTCCGATGCGGTTTCCATTGCATAAGCTTCCGGTTCATAGACTACTCTGTGACCTTGTTCAGCTATTCTTAATGAAAGCATAAAATCATCCAATATAGTATCTTCCTCCAGTTCCATAAACAATTCTCTTCTAAAGGAGAATAATTCACCGGCTGCACCAACAATTGTTTTTAACTCCGAATCCATTTTCTTCAAAAGTGATTCGTATTCCCAGTATATACCCTCACCTGCTCCTGTAGCATTGTCTTTGCTCTTCTGCATTATTCTTTTTTCACCGGATACGGCGCCTACTTTCGCATCTGCATAATGTCTTACAATAGAACGAATAGCATTGGAGGGGAGAATGGTATTGGCATCAGAGAAAATCACTACCGGACTGCTTACAAATTTCATGGATCTGTTTTCTGCAGCAGATTTTCCTGCCCTTCTTGATTCATGTAAAACAGTTACACTCGGAAATTTTTTTCTTATTAATTCCGGTGTACCATCTGTACTGCCATCAGTAATGAAAACAAATTTTATTTTATGATTAGGATATTCCAGGGCAAGACAATTTTTAATTTTAGTTTCAATAAAATCAAGTTCATTATAACAAGGCACAACAAATGACACTTCTGGCTCAAAACCATCAGAGTTTATTTTTTTAGCAGGACTAAATATTCTCTTAATTTTTACACTGACATACAGCACTATGCCATATCCTACATAAGCATAAAATATTGTAAAAATGCCAACCCAAAATAAAAGTTCTAATAAGGAAATATTTATCATAATATTATTCCGATTTAATTTCTAACTGATTTTTCTGATCCTGAGATAATGCCTTTACAGTCTCCCACTTCTTTGTTTCAAAATTGAACTGCTTAATTACCTTGGCAGGATTTCCTGCCACAATAGTATATGGTGCAACGTCTTTCGTTACCACACTGCCGCCTGCCACTACTGCATGTTTCCCAATTTTAACGCCTGCTGTTATCACCGCATTGGCGCCAATCCATGCCTCATCTTCCACTATTATTGGAGACGTAGTGCATTTTTGCAAACATGTGGG
>JAIERY010000204.1 GCA_019746425.1 Cytophagaceae bacterium | reverse complement strand
GACATCAAAGAAGAAAAAAAGACATTGAATTAAATTTATTTAAATCAAGTGGTTAAATGTGTTAAAGTAGAATTAGAATATCCCTCCAAACCTATACCCGCTGAAGAAGAAGAAAACTGGACAAGAACAGTTATCAGCCTCCTTGGCTTTATTGGTATTTTTTATTTTATCCTTGGTCAGGATATTCAAAAAGTATTAAACCTTGCCTTTGTTCTTTTTGTCCATGAAGCCGGCCATTACCTTGCTATGAAAAAATTCAATTACAAGGAAGTGAAAATGTTCTTCGTGCCTTTTTTGGGAGCGTATGTTTCCGGGGACAAAGAACAGCTCTCTAAAAAGGAAATGCTTATAGTTATTCTTGCAGGTCCCGTCCCGGGAATAATTATCGGAACCTTATTGAATATTGCTTCATCGATGTATGGGATCCCTGAATTGGGATCACTCGGAAAACTTTTCGTAATCATCAACGCCTTTAACCTTATCCCTGTTACTCCATTGGATGGCGGCAGACTTATTGAGACTTTATTTTTTTCTTCTAATTTATTAATCCAGAATATTTTTATTGTTTTATCTATGCTCCTGGTAGGAGGATATGTCTTTTACTCCGAAGAGCTTATTCTTTTATTACTAATACTATTTCTCTTTTTGCGAATCAGGTACAACCTTACGATAAGCAGTATAAGAAAGGAATTGGGAAGTCAGAACATCAGTTACTTTAAAAATTTTTCTGAACTTAGTAATGAAGAATACTGGAGAATCAGGAATTATATTTCTAAGAAGCTACCTGAGCTCAGAACTTACCGGCTCGAAGATAACCGGCTCAGTGAATATGAAAACAAAGCGATTGCTTCTTTAAAAAATATCCTTCATCCTCCTGTGCTTGGAAAGCTCACCGTTCTTCATAAAATCGGGTATATATTTCTGTGGCTTTTCTTTTTACTGGCTATGCCTGTATTGAACCTCCTTATCATCTACCGCTTTTTCTGATCTGGTAAATTTCATTGAATAAGTAGAATTATTTTATTTTTAGGGATATAATGCCCTATTTTGAGAAATTCTGGCCTCCAAATCTGGAAAAAAAGAGGTTTTTACCTGAGAAAAATACAAGTTTGTATTTTTATATATAGATAAACCGATTAATTTTGTGCCTCTGTTAATAAAAGGACTTTTTACATATTTTTTATGAAGTTTTCAAACATAGATTTAGCGGTCTTTATTGGTTACTGTGTAATCATCATAGGTGTTGCTTTATGGGTTTCGAGAACAAAAAAAGGAAAGCAAAAAGATACCCGTGATTATTTCCTCGCAGGAAACTCACTTCCCTGGTGGGCAATAGGAACCTCTCTTATTGCAGCCAATATTTCAGCAGAACAATTGATCGGTATGACCGGCGATGGTTTCACCATGGGACTTGCCATTGCAAGCTATGAGTGGATGGCCGCACTTACATTGATTGTAGTGGGTAAATTTTTCCTTCCGATATTTTTAGAAAAAAGAATTTACTCCATGCCGCAGTTCCTGGAAATACGATACGATGAAAAAGTGCGTACTACTCTGGCAATACTGTGGCTGTTCTTATATGTTTTTGTAAACCTAACTTCCATACTATACCTTGGCGGTATTTGTATTGAGAAAGTATTTCAGATAGATCTGACTACAGCAATATTTTGCATCGCTGCTTTCTCCGCTCTTTACACTATTGTAGGCGGATTGAAAGCCATTGCATATACTGACTTTATACAAGTGACATTTTTGGTAGTAGGTGGTTTAATTACTACCTATTTTGCTTTAAATGCATTTAGTCCAGATGCTGGATTTGCAGGAGGAATGTCAAAACTTTCAGAGACTTTCCCAGAGAAGTTTGATATGATCTTTACTAAAGGACAGCCTTTTTATGAAAAGCTTCCAGGTCTTACGGTACTTATCGGTGGGATGTGGATAGCAAACTTAAATTACTGGGGATGTAATCAATACATCACTCAAAGAGCCCTGGCTGCCAAGAGTCTTCCTGAAGCACAAAAAGGAATTATTCTTGCAGGCTTTTTAAAACTTTTAATGCCTTTAATAGTTGTTGTGCCAGGTATTATTGCATTTGCATTACATGCCAATGTAACAAGGCAGGATGATGTTTACCCATGGCTGTTGAAAACATTTCTTTCACCTGAAAACATTGGGTTCCAGGGTTTACTTGGAATATGCTTTGCAGCTCTTGTGGCCGCAATTGTAGGCTCTCTTAGCTCTAAAACAAATAGTATAGCTACCATTTTTACAATGGATATTTTTAAGCCTTATTTTGGTAAAAACACTTCTGAACATCAATTGGTGAACATAGGAAGAATCACTACAGCAGTATCTTTGGTGATCGCAGTAATGCTTGCTCCTTATATCGATAAGTTCGGCGGTGCATTTCAGTTCATTCAGGAGTTTACAGGATTCTTCAGTCCGGGAATTTTTGCAATTTTCATTTTTGGATTATTCTGGAAGCGCGCAACAGCACAAGGGGCTTTGTGGGTTGCCATTCTTACTGTTCCTGTTTCAGTATTATTTAAATATACCAATGGACTGAATGCGATACCTTTTCTGGACAGAATGGGAATTATATTTTTGATTTTGTCGGCCGTGATGATTGTAGTAAGTCTGATGACAAAACAAAATAAAGATCCTAAGGCTATAGAATACAGGGAAGGATTGTTTAAAACCAATATGGCATTCAACATCGGCGCTATCATCATTATCGCGATAGCGGCGATTTTATATATTAAATTCTGGTAATACACTAACTAAAATAAATAATACAAGATGGAAATTTATCTAGTAATTGGAATTGGCTTTGCAGCCTTATTATTCTCAATCTTCAAGTCCTCCTGGGTAGGTAAACAGGATGCCGGTGAAGGCAAAATGACTAAAATTGCCGGGTACATTGCAGATGGCGCTCTTGCTTTTCTAAAAGCAGAATACAAAGTCCTTTCGGTATTTGTGCTTATCATAGCGCTTTTG
This sequence comes from Cytophagaceae bacterium, assembly GCA_019746425.1. Taxonomy (GTDB): domain Bacteria; phylum Bacteroidota; class Bacteroidia; order Cytophagales; family Cytophagaceae; genus JAIERY01. Next base: position 10,158 of record JAIERY010000204.1, on the reverse strand, counting down.
ATTTCTTTTTTGGCTCAGGAAGAGCATTCTCACTGGTTAATCGGTATCGCATTCGTTATAGGCGCGGCTCTTTCAGCTCTAGCCGGATTTTTAGGAATGAAAATAGCAACCAAAGCCAACGTAAGAACTACTCAGGCTGCACGTACCAGTTTATCCAAAGCGCTTGCAGTATCGTTTGGCGGTGGAATGGTAATGGGAATCAACGTAGTAGCGTTAGGAATCATCGGAATTGCTTCACTTTTCCTATTCTTCACTAGTACATTTCCGGAATGGCCTATTAAAAAAGTGCTTGAAGTAATGATCGGTTTTTCATTGGGAGCGGAAAGTATCGCTCTTTTTGCAAGAGTAGGAGGAGGAATTTATACAAAAGCTGCTGACGTGGGAGCTGACCTAGTAGGAAAAGTAGAAGCTGGTATTCCTGAAGATGATCCTAGAAACCCTGCTGTTATTGCAGATAACGTAGGAGATAACGTGGGAGACGTAGCAGGTATGGGAGCCGATCTTTTCGGTTCTTATGTGAGTACAATTCTTGCCACTATGGTGCTTGGAACTACAGTGGCAGAAATGAGCTCCGGAAAATTAATAGCTGGAGCTAATCCCGCAGTGATACTTCCTTTATTGATTGCAGTAGTAGGGCTGGTATTTTCTATCATTGCTTCTTTCTTCGTACGTGTGAGTGAAACAGGTGACCCTCAGAAAGCGCTCAACATAGGAAACTTTGGCGCGGTTATTCTTACTGCTATCGCATCTTATTTCTTAATCACAAAAGTGCTCGATCCTACCATCGTAGTTAATGGAATATCTCATGCATCAGTTAATATTTTCTATTGTGTGATCATCGGATTGGTAGTTGGTACATTGATCAGTCTTATTATTGAATATTATACCGGTAAAGGTACAGGCCCTGTAAAAATGATTGCAAGACAATCTATCACGGGTGCCGCAACCAACATCATAGCGGGATTAAGCGTGGGTATGTTCTCTACTGCTATTCCGGTAATTATACTTTCAGCCGGTATCATTGCTGCATTTTCTACAGGCGGTCTTTACGGTGTTGCTATTGCAGCGACAGGTATGATGGCTACTACTGGTATACAACTGGCGATCGATGCATTTGGGCCTATAGCAGATAATGCAGGTGGAATTGCAGAGATGAGCGGACTTCCGAAAGAAGTAAGAGAGAAAACAGACATACTCGATACAGTTGGTAATACGACTGCTGCTATCGGAAAAGGATTTGCCATTGCTTCTGCTGCATTGACAGCGCTTGCGATGTTTGCAGCTTACATGGAAACGGCAAAGGTAGATGTGATCAATATAGCCGATGCTTATGTGCTTGGAGGCTTGTTAATAGGAGGTATGGTACCGTTTTTATTCTCTGCATTCTCCATTCAGGCAGTAGGACAGTCTGCTAATGCCATGGTGGAAGAAGTAAGAAGACAGTTCAGGGAAATCAAAGGAATTATGGAAGGAACAGCTGAAGCAGAATATGAAAAATGTGTAAAAATATCTACACAGGCTGCGTTAAGACATATGATCCTGCCAGGAGCCTTGGCGCTGATAGCACCGATTGTTATCGGTTTCTTCCTGGGTAAATTTGCCCTTGGTGGATTTTTATCAGGAGTGTTAGTGTCTGGTGTGATGATGGCATTTTTCCAGTCAAATGCCGGCGGTGCATGGGATAACGCTAAAAAGATATTTGAAAAAGGTGTAGACATCAATGGAAAAATGTATTACAAAGGATCTGAGCCTCATAAAGCAGCTGTTGTGGGTGATACTGTAGGAGATCCTTTCAAAGATACGTCAGGTCCTTCATTGAACATTCTTATAAAGCTTGTTTCTATCGTTGCGACGGTGATTGCATCCATTATGTTCACCTAGTAATTATTGAAGAATAAATATTAAAATAAGCCCTCATTCAGGGCTTATTTTTTTATAAGGCATCAGCTGTTGATCATTTTTTAATTGTATGGAATTTTAGATTAAATTGCAGTAATCAATAAATCTGTCATGAATAAAAAAGACCTTTTCAGAACCAAAAGCATCGAAGATATCATTAAAGAATCTCCCGATGATTCTCATAAATTAAAAAGAACGTTAGGCTCGTTTAATCTTGTCACTTTGGGCATAGGAGCTATTATCGGTGCAGGTATATTTTCATTGACAGGTCTTGCCGCCGCTAATTATTCCGGTCCCGCTGTTACTATTTCTTTTATAATCGCGGGAATTGGTTGTGCTTTTGCCGGACTCTGTTATGCAGAGTTTGCCTCTATGCTACCTAAGGCAGGAAGCGCTTATACTTATTCTTTTGCTACGATGGGAGAATTTATTGCCTGGATCATTGGCTGGGATCTGGTGCTGGAATATGCGGTGGGCGCAGCAACTGTTGCGATCAGCTGGTCCAGATACCTGAGTAAATTATTTCATTTTTATAATATAAATTTCCCAGCACAGTTAATGATGTCTCCTTTTGAATCGATTACTGTGGATGGAGAAGTAATTCATGGAATAATTAATTTGCCGGCAGTATTTATTACTGTATTGATGTCATTGATATTAATAAGAGGTACTCAGGAGTCTGCAAAATTAAATAATATAATTGTTGCTCTAAAAGTAACTGTGGTTTTGGCCTTTATCATACTCGGATGGTCTTATATTAATCCCGATAACTATGTTCCTTATATACCCGAGAATACCGGTAAGTTTGAAAATTTCGGATGGACTGGAGTATTTACAGGAGCCGCAGTAGTGTTCTTTGCTTTTATAGGATTTGATGCAGTATCCACTGCTGCACAGGAAGCAAAAAATCCTCAGAAAGATATGCCTTGGGGCATCCTTGGGTCGCTTGCTATTTGTACAATATTATATGTGCTTTTTGCCCATGTCATGACTGGCCTGGAAAGTTACAAAGCTTTTGCCGGGGAAGCCGCACCGGTAGCCAGAGCTATTGAGAATACTCCCTATAAATTTTTCCAGCAATTAATTATCATTGCTATTCTCGCCGGTTATTGTTCTGTGATATTGGTATTGCTTCTCGGGCAATCAAGAGTATTTTATTCCATGTCGAGAGATGGCTTGCTGCCTCCGATTTTTTCAAGTCTCCATCCTAAATTTAAAACTCCATGGAAATCTAATATTCTATTTGCAATATTTGTAGGATTGTTTGCGGCATTTGTCCCTGTTACTGTTGTGGGCGAAATGACAAGTATTGGAACTTTATTCGCTTTTATTTTAGTGTGCATTGGAGTATTAATTTTAAGAAAGAAACGTCCTGATGCTCCTCGTGCATTCAGGACGCCATGGGTACCTTTTGTTCCTGTTATGGGAATAGGCGTTTGTCTTTATATGATGTATGCTTTGCCTGTAGATACCTGGATAAGGCTTGTGATATGGATGGCAATTGGATTGGTTATTTATTTTATCTACGGCAGGAAGCACAGTAAAATTTAAAACTCCAAATACCCAAAATCAAATCTCAATTACTGCCTTTTGAGTTTTTGTTTGGAATTTGCATTTTGGTATTTGGAATTTATCCTTATAAAACCTCTCTTATCTTTAAAACCAAACAAAACCTTTTCTTCTTATGTTATTCTTTCATGTTTAAAATGAAAGAGCAAGCTGCTTCCCTTAAAATTAAAGATGTTCCCAAACTTTTAAAGGAGACTTATAAAGGCTGGATGGAAAATGATCCTTTTGACCTTAGCGCCATTGTCGCTTATTATGCTATATTTTCTCTTCCTGCTTTACTTATTATTATTGTCACTATTGCCGGAGCTATATTCGGCAAGGAAGCAGTAGAAGGAAAAGTGGCTGAGCAGATAGGGACTATGATAGGAGCAGATGCCGGAAAAGACATTCAGGAGATGATACAGAATGCTTATAAAAGTAAAACTTCGGTTCTGATGACCATTATAGGAATAGCTACATTACTTTTTGGTGCTACAGGAGTATTTATTGCTTTGCAAAAAGCATTGAATAAGATCTGGAATGTAAAACCTGATCCCAATAAAGGCGGTATCAGAAAAATGATTTTTGACAGAGCTACTTCTTTTGGGCTGGTGCTTTCCATTGGGTTTTTATTGTTGATTTCATTAGTAATAACCTCTATGCTGGCTGCTTTAAGTGACTGGCTTTCGACCCGCATACCTGAGTCATTACTCGTGGTTTTTTACATAGCTAATTTTATAATTTCCTTTGGAGTTATTACACTGCTGTTTGCCCTGCTTTATAAATTTTTACCTGATGTAAAAGTAGAATGGAAATCGGTATGGATCGGGGCGGTGGTTACTGCACTCTTATTCACCATAGGCAAATATGCATTGAGTCTGTATTTCGGAACTGCGGAGCCTGGTTCTACTTACGGAGCAGCAGGATCTGTGATCCTTATGTTGCTATGGGTTTCTTATTCCTGCCTGATTATGTTTTTTGGGGCCGAATTCACCCAGGTATATGCCAATTATTATGGCCATCGCATCGTACCAACATCCTATGCAATTCCTGCTGATGAAGCAGTGCAGAAGAGTCAGGATAACGGTAAGAAAAAAACAAAAAGATTATAAAGTAGAGAGAAATATTAACCTTCTCTCTTTTGCTCTGTTTTCTGAACAACTGAAGGACATCTTTTCTTCATTACTTCCCATAATTCCTCTTCAGAAACAGATTCGTACTTTTTATATATCTGTATGATCTTATCAGAAGCTTCAGGGGTAGGATTGTTATTTTTCATTTCCATGGCTTCACACATCTCAACGGCCATCTGGTTTACAGTTTCTTCGTTTGCAGGAGCAGTGGTCTGACTGAATCCGATATAAGATATGTCTGCAAATAAAAATAATAAGAAGTACCTTTTCATGCTTGTAAAATAATTAAGTTATTATGAGCTATTACATTTTTAACAAAAAAAAGGCTGTTTGGAACAGCCTTTTTTTCAGAATTATTTCTGATTATTTAGAGTTAGCTAAGTTATCAAATTTCTTTGCTCCGTCAGGACACATTTTAGTCATAGCGTCTTTCAGCTGTGATTCTGTAACTGATTCATAAGTTTTGTTATCAGCTATTTTCATCATGTCTTCTGCAGCAGAAAGCATAGTCATAGGATCTTTCTCATCATATTTGTTCATAGCAGTGCAAAGTTCGTTTGCCATTTGATCAACAATTTTTTGGTCAGCGCCGCAGGAAGTTAAAAAAGCGCCTAGTACAATTGCGTAAAGAAAATTTTTGTTCATAATAATAGTTATTTTGGTTAGTAAATGATTGAATCAATGTGAGTTCTATACGATCATTTTAGGAAAAAGTATTCAGAATTTTTATGTTTTTTTAGAAAATTTTATCCCCATTTACGGTTTTTAGGCCTTTTTCTAAAAATAATCATAATTGTATAGGCCTGTGCTTCTTAAATGAACACTATTTTACACCCCATATGATATTATTACTCATAAATCTTTGTTATAAAACAAGGGAGGGTTTATGAGATTATTTAACAGAAATCTGCTGGCTAATAAAAAGATACTTAAAAGTTTACTGGGTGAAGTGAATCTTTTTAATACCATTTATGGGGGAACTGTTCAGACTGCGGTAGAAATTACCAATTCCAGTAAAGGGATAATCATTTCTCTTCATACTCCGACTGTAGCCATGGAGTCTTATAATATACTGGTTACGAATGCAAACCTTATCGTTTCCATCTTTGCAAAAGAACACAGGGCTGTTGATGATTATAAGCCTATAGAAAGCCCGGTATTCATGCAGAGTTTTGATATACCTCCTTTTGTGAATACAGAAAAAATTGAGGCTATCTTTAAGAAAAATATACTAACAATTATTTTACCTGTAAAAACAATCTCGGATAATTATCCCAAATTTATTACTATTAAAAAAATTGATGAGTGATCAGAAGTCTATTCTGCCTATAAATAATACTTCGTAAATTGGAATAGAAACAACAGCGAGCGGTTTTTCGCTAAGCTCCAATCTGAAATTATCCACTGATTTTCCTTCCCAGTAACTGAACGCGATTTTTTTTATGATATCTTTATCTGTAAGAAGCGGAGATCTCAAAAAGTCAATCCAGGATAGATCATGTTTAGAATAAGAATACGGTCCTACTGTGCTGCCGACTTTCAATTCTCTGCTGCCTACATGCAGGGAGTGAGTTTCCTTATAAGTCATAGCTTCCTCTTCTGTTTCGAAAAGAAAAGTGGCCACCAGCCTCGATGGATGATCGGGGAAATGTTTTTTCCTGGTAGTTTCAAGTTTATATTCTGCCTGGTAGCTTCTCAAAAGATTTCCCTGGAACGGGCTTATATAACCGCTGAAGTTCTCATTGGGTAGAAACATGAGATTGTCTTCTTTATTGGCAACTGACACGAAGGATCCTACTATATTCGCATTAAAATTGGCATATATATCTTTGGTTTGTACCCAAACATAAAATTTTTTAGGTTTATCTGATGTTACCAGGTTTTCCATATCTATTGTTAGAAAAATAACCTCCGTATTTATATAATGTTTTTCGTATTTTTTCTTCACTGATTAAAAGAGCAAAATGAAAATACTTGTCGCTCCGGATTCATTTAAGGAAAGCCTTTCTGCCACAGAAGCAGCTCAATCTATTTTAAGAGCAATAAAAAAAGTTATTCCGGAAGCTCAAGTGATTCTGAAGCCTGTTGCTGATGGAGGAGAGGGTACTGTGGAAGCCCTGGTCGCAGGATGCGGAGGTTCTTTTGTAAAAACTTTCGTGCATGACCCTTTTATGCGGCCTGTGGAAGGTATATATGGAATTATTCCAGCACATAACCTGGCAGTTATTGAAGTAGCTTCCGCATCCGGTTTACATTTATTGAAAAAAGAAGAAAGAAATCCTCTTGTCGCAACATCTTATGGTACGGGAGAAATGATTCAGGATGCATTGGAGAAAGGCTGTAAAAAAATTCTGATCGGACTTGGAGGAAGCGCCACCAATGACGGTGGTGCGGGCATTATGCAGGCGCTTGGTATAAAATTTCTCGATAGCAGTGATAATGAAATTGGCAAAGGAGGAGGAGCTTTGTCTGCTTTGCAAAAGATAGATGTTTCCGGAAAAAATAAAAAAATAATAGATGTGGAGATAATCGTGGCATGCGATGTGAAAATTCCATTAACAGGAGACAGGGGAACTTCATGCATATACAGCTATCAGAAAGGCGCTACTTCACAGATGGCAAAATTATTAGATGATAATCTGAAGCATTATGCTGATATTATTAAGAAAGATTTAGACATGGAGGTGGATGAAGTGGAAGGAGCTGGCGCTGCAGGAGGAATAGGCGCAGGCTTAATGGCCTTCCTGGGAGCAAAACTTACTCCAGGCTTTCCGCTGATAGCAGGTTTGTTAAATCTTGAGTCAGAAATGAAGGATGCAGATTTAGTAATCACCGGAGAAGGAAAAACAGATGCGCAGACGCTTTCCGGTAAAGCACCTTTGGGGGTGGCACAGCTGGGAAAAAAATACAATGTTCCTGTAGTGTTGTTTGCCGGAAAAATTGAAAAGGGCGCGGAGCTATTATATAAACAAGGTATTATTTCTATGATTCAGGTATCTCCTGATTCTGTCAGCATCGAAGAATCAATGAACAATGCTGCGGTATTCCTGGAAAGCTCGGTGGAAAATTACCTGAAAACGATGACGTGAAAATAACTGAACATTTTTTTTAACCATGCTGTTGAATTATAAACATAGAGGAGAAAGTGAGATGCTGAGGTTTATTCCAACACGTATCCATGGTATTATAGATTATGCAATGGGTACATTATTAAGTTCAAGTCCTTTATTCTTAAAAGGAGTGAAGCGGGAAAATGAAGTAGGTTCCAATCAATATGAGACAAAGAAAGAACCTTTGGGGCCAGAGCAAATTATTCCCTATGCTGTGGGCGTAGGTTCTACCATTCAAAGCTTATTTACCAGATATGAATTAGGGGCCATTAAAAAAATTCCTATGAAATTCCATTTGGCTGCAGATGCTCTTTGCGGAGCATTTATGGCAGCATCACCCTGGATATTCGGGTTCTATAAAAAAACCTGGATACCTTTTGTAGCAGCCGGAGTGATGGAACTGGGCGCTGCCCTTTTCACCAAACTTGAGCCAGGGCCGCTTACGCAGAGAGAATCTGTAATGGCAGAATATGCTTAATGTATATTTTATAAGAAAATAAAAAGAAGGTTAGCCTTCTTTTTATTTTTTTATACCTTTAGAGGTCTAAAATTCTTTAAATGGAAACAGCAACTTTTGGCGGAGGATGCTTTTGGTGTACAGAAGCAATATTTCAAAATGTAAAAGGAGTAGTTAAAGTCGAGTCGGGTTATGCCGGAGGGCATGTTGATCATCCAAGCTATGAGCAGATTTGTACAGGCAATACAGGGCATGCAGAAGTGATACAGGTAACTTTTGATCCGAAAATTATTTCTTATTCTGAATTACTGGAAATTTTCTGGAAGACACATGACCCTACTACTCTCAACAGGCAAGGGAATGATAAGGGAACTCAATATCGCTCTGTGGTTTTTTTTCATAACAATGAGCAGAAAATGCTGGCAGAAAAATTTAAATATGAGCTGGCTAATGCAGGCGTGTGGAACGATCCGATCGTAACAGAAATTTCTCCTCTTCCGGTATTTTATAAAGCCGAAGCATACCACCAGGATTATTTTAATCAGAATTCTTATCAACCCTATTGTGCTTTTGTAATTGCTCCTAAACTGGAAAAGTTTATCAGAGTATTTGATGATAAACTGAAGAAATAAAAAACCGGAAACAGAAAACTGTTTCCGGTTGGCCCTAGTCCTGCAGAATAAATCTACTGGACGATTATCTTAATCAACTCCTCATGATCTTCTGTTCGTATTTTCAGATGATACAAGCCGGGCTTATAATCATTGATATGTATCTTTTTTGAATAATTGTTTTTATCACAGTAAAAATTGTCTGTAAGAATTTCTGTTCCGAAAACATTTTTTAAAGTGATGTAAACTTCTTTTCCATGATTGTTTAGTAAGCTTAAACTCACCACACCAAAAGTAGGATTAGGGTATACCTCCATTTCTGCAGTAATGCTGCTTTCTTTTTCTTCCACAATGTGATGATATTCTTTAGAAGCGGAAGAGCATCCGAAAGTGTTGGTGACTGTAACCGTATAATGTCCTGCTGCTACCAAATATATGGATTGGAAATTTTCTCCAGGTATATCTATTCCATCGATGCTCCACTGATACGAAACTGCTTCTGATGTATATAATACAGGCTCCTTAATATGTTTTAAAACAAGAGGTGTTGTTGGTTTAGGATTTACGGGAACTATGGTAGTCGATTGTGCATAGTCATTGCCATGTTTTACAGTTACAGTATAGTTGCCTGCATGTATTAATGATGCATGGGAAATAACCGGTGTCCTCAGGGAAGAGCTGAATCCATGAGGACCTGTCCATGAATAAGAAGCCCCTTCAATAGGATTAACCGATAATATAATATCATCTCCTTCGCAATATGGCCCTGTGTTATAGGCAACAATATTCATTAATGATTCAGTATTGGGATTATTAGAAAAAACCGGCTTAGAAAATGATATCAGAAGCAGAATGGAAACGTAATAGAGACGAATCATAAGAATAGTTATAAATTTTCTTTAACGGGTAAAATTTCTCTGTAACAGATATTATAAATTATTTATATAAAAGATCTTTTACGAATAATAGACAAAAAAAATGCCATTAAGTTGCCTGTCCACGTAACTTGTTTAAAAGAAAATTATCACAAAATATCTTTCTTATTGGAGATGAAATGGCATGAAAGAAATTTTTTATCGCAATAATACCGATATAAATAACCAAGGCTGACTTTTTCTCAATATTAGTTATATCCTTATTAATCTTTTATGGAGTATTATTTATTTTGCGGTATTATTTCTATCGGTGACATTTTCATTTTGACTCATATTATTTATATCCTTCTTAAAAAGCATGATGCTCGCGCGCGCAAGTTTCTAAAGCAAAATTATTTCGGGTGGATATCTGATATCTTCTTTGCTATGCTTAACAGATGAAATTGCTGTCTATTGTACTCCCCTTTCTTTAGACCACTATTACTACTATCGTAGTTGTTTTCTTTTTGCTTCTTTTTCTTTTAA
>JAIERY010000403.1 GCA_019746425.1 Cytophagaceae bacterium | reverse complement strand
AGACAGTTTTGTATTTATATAAGAATGTGAAACTATGCAGTTAACCAAAACAGATCTGACCAGGGAAAAATTAGCCCGGTATGAGAAAATAAGAAATCTCACCGTTGCTATTTGCGCTCCATTAATCCCGGAAGATCATGTGGTGCAACCTATAGTGGATGTAAGTCCGCCCAAGTGGCATCTCGCACACACTACCTGGTTTTTTGAAACCTTTGTACTCAAGCAGTATTATAAAAATTACAGAATCTTTGACAAAGATTTCAATTTCATATTCAATTCTTATTATGAAAGCGTAGGAGAAAGAGCATTCCGTACACATCGGGGAAATCTCACCAGGCCTTCTGTAAGCGAAGTGCATGAGTACAGGCGCTATGTGGATGTGTTTATGAAAGAGTTGCTGGAGCGCGAAGCCAGTGAACAATTATTAGACCTGGTAGAACTTGGTTTGCAGCATGAACAACAGCACCAGGAACTGCTGCTTACGGATATAAAATATATACTGGGAAATAATCCGCTTTTCCCTGAGTACAAAAGAATTATGCAGCCTGTGCAGGATGAGGCAAAAGAGCTCAGGTTTATTGAAATACCTGAAGGAATGTATGAAATAGGCTGTGAAAATAATTGTGAAAATTTTTCTTTCGACAATGAGCAGCCATTGCACAAAACCTTTGTGCCGCATTTTAAAATTGCGGACAGGCTTGTCACCAATGGGGAATACCTGGAATTTATAAATGATGGCGTCTATAAAGATTTCAGGTTCTGGTTGATGGAAGGCTTTGAATTGGTAAAATCTTTCAACTGGGAAGCGCCGCTGTATTGGATAAAAAAGCAAGGGGAGTGGTATGAATATACGCTGGGAGGATTACAGAAATTAAATTTAAATAATCCGGTTACGCATATTTCATTTTATGAAGCAGATGCATTTTCAAAATGGGCGGGGAAAAGACTTCCTACAGAATTTGAATGGGAGGCTGCCGCAAAATATTTAAATGCAAATCATGATAAGGGAAATTTCGCGGAGAGTGGATTATTTCATCCTGTTCCTGAAAAAGAAATGATGCTGCTGGGAAATGCATGGCAGTGGACTTATTCTCCTTATCATCCTTACCCGGGATATGCACAGGAAGAAGGCGCATTAGGAGAATACAATGGAAAATTTATGATCAACCAAATGGTTTTGAGAGGAGGTTCCTGTGCGACGCCAAAAGATCATACAAGAGTTTCTTACAGAAACTTTTTTCATCCCGATAAAAAATGGCAGTTTACTGGAATAAGATTATGTGAAAAAGATTAGCGAAGAAGAATATGCAAGCAGGAGTAAGAGGGGAAAGCGAAAAAAAAGAGAAGGGCGAAATTGCAGAAGATGTTCTGAAAGGACTATCAGGAAAACCAAAAAAACTTCCTTCCAAATATTTGTACAATGATGAAGGATCCAGGCTCTTTGAAGAAATCATGGACCTGAAAGAATATTATCCCGCCCGATGTGAATTTGAAATTCTTAAAGACAGTAAAGACGAGTTGCTCCAGTATTTAAAAAACGATCATGAAGTTTATGTAGTTGACCTGGGTGCAGGGAATGGGATAAAAACATTTATACTGCTTCATTATTTCCACAGACGCCTACCGCTCAAATATCTGCCTATAGACATTTCAAAGCTTGCTATAGACGAAGTAGTACAAAAACTCAAACTCAAAATTCCGGAATTACAAATAGAAGGGATCAATGCCGACTATTTTGAAGGGCTTGAAAGGCTGAAAGAGTTAAAAGATGTAAAAAAGCTGGTGTTGTTTTTAGGTTCCAACATAGGAAATTTTAATATACGCGAAGCGATTGAATTTTTAAATCATCTTCATAAATCTTTAAACAAAGACGATCTTGTGCTGCTGGGATTTGATCTGAAAAAAAACCCGGTAACCATACGAACTGCTTATAATGATTCAAAGCAGATCACTGAAAAATTTAACTTCAATATTCTGAAAAGGATCAACGAAGAGCTTGGCGGAAATTTTGATCTGAAAAAATTTATGTTTTACCCCACCTACGACCCTCATACCGGCGAAATGAAAAGTTTTCTTATCAGTAAAGAAAGTCAGAGTGTATACATAAAAGCATTGGATAAAACATTTTCATTTGATACCTGGGAAACCATTCAGACAGAATGTTCCAATAAATACTCTCTCGATGTAATTATTGACCTTGCGGAGAAGACAAACTTTCAGATCGAAAATAATTTCTTTGATTCGAATCATTATTTTGTGGATTCACTCTGGAAGGTTAAGTAGAAGAAGTTAAATTTTACGGACCATATCGGATTTGTCATTTCGGCGTCAGGAGAAATCCTGGCAGAGTTAAGATATCCAGGATCTCTCCTGACGTCGAGATGGCAGTGATCGTAAGCGGTGCCTGATAATTGTGGCCCTTCGAACTTTCAACTTGAAACTTTTAACTTTTAAACCAGTTTGTCAATCTCCTTCGCCATCTTATGGTCTTTCTCCGTCACTTTATTTCCTGTGTCGTGTGTAGTTAACTCAATAGTAACTTTATTCCAGGTATTTGTCCAGGTAGGATGATGGTCTGCTTTCTCGGCAATGAGGGCAACCCTTGTCATAAAAGAAAACGCTTCTTTAAAATCCTTGAATTGAAAAGTCCTGGTGAGCTTGTTGTCTTTTTCTGTCCACATAGTGATTATCGTAAGGTTGTAAAGTTAAAAAGTTTTCAGATTAATGCTAATTAACCTGTTTTTCAATAAGAAGTACGGCTAGGATTTAATCTTACCCGGCCGATGGGTAACCAATTATACATTCCCGGTGTTTTATAACAAGGATAAAAGGTAAAAAAATATGGAATATAAACCATCATCTTTCCCGCCGCAGGAGCAGGATGAGCAGCCGGGAAATGAATACGAAATGATACCTAAGCCTGAGATCATCAGGAAAGGATATAAAGGCAGCGAAAAATTATTAAATAAAGTAGCCATCATCACAGGCGGAGACAGCGGCATGGGAAGATCCGTAGCTGTGCATTATGCGCGTGAAGGAGCGGATGTGGCCATAGTTTACCTCAATGAAGATAAAGATGCTAATGAAACAAAATCCATGATCGAAAAGGAAGGCAGAAATGTCTTCTGATAGCAGGAGATATCGGAGATCCGGAATTTTGTAAAGAAGCGGTAGAAAAAACAGTAAAGCATTTTGGTAAGCTGAACATTGTAGTGAACAATGCAGCCGAGCAGCATGACAGAGAAAAAATCGAGGAGATAAGTCCGGAGCAGCTGGAGAGAACTTATCGCACCAACATTTTTTCTTTCTTCTATATCACACAGGCGGCGATGAAGCACTTGAATAAAGGCGATAGCATCATCAATTGCACTTCCGTAACAGCATATAGAGGAAGCACGCATCTTATCGATTACTCTTCTACCAAAGGAGCAATCGTTACTTTTACCCGTTCGCTTGCGGGAAATCTCGCAGAGCAAGGGATAAGAGTAAATGGCGTAGCGCCAGGTCCGATATGGACACCGCTGATACCTGCTTCTTTTGATGAAGAAAAAATAAAGGATTTCGGCAAGAAGGTTCCTATGAAAAGAGCCGGACAACCATCAGAAGTGGGGCCGAGCTTTGTATTCCTTGCTTCGGAAGATGCATCATACATCACTGGTCAGATTCTGCATCCTAACGGAGGAGAAATGGTGGGAAGCTGATTGTGAGTTGCGAAGTACGAATGGATGTATTTCGTAAATCGTACTTCGTAAATCGTAACTCTGCTTCTTTTTCTTAAATTAGGGAAATGATTTTCCTGCAAGATAATTTTATCATTCCCGACGGCGGTCCTGTATATGCTGAGACAGATTTAAGTCATATGATTGCAGAACCTTATAATGCCATTTCATCGCTTGCTTATTGTATCTCAGCTTTATACTGGTTTATAAAATTAAAAGGCAAATACAGAAACTACAGCTTTCTTACCTTTTGTCTGCCGCTGCTGGTATTAGGTGGGTTAGGCAGTACATTTTATCACGCTTTCAGAATTTCTCCCTGGCTGTTGTTTATGGATGTGTTTCCTATAGCTGTGCTCACTTTGATGGTGAGTATTTATTTCTGGATTAAAATTCTTCCGAAGTGGTGGTATGTTTTTTTTATACTGATTCCATTTGCAGTGAGCAGGTATATTATTTTTCATAAACTTTCTTCTTCTGCAGGCGGAGTTTTTTTACTGGAAATGGACAGGCAGACAACTATTAATGCTTCTTACCTTATGTCAGGAGTGATGATATTTCTGCCGGCTATGATATTGCTGTACAAGCAAAGATTTACCGATGCATTTCACATAGTTATTTCTTGTGTCTTATTCATTCTGGGTTTGATCTTTCGCGAAACCGATACCTGGGAAATTCAATGGCTGCCGATAGGTACACACTGGCTATGGCATATTTCTACTGCTACAGGAAGTTATTTTTTGGGAGAGTATTTGTATAGACTCAGAGACAGGGAGCTCGTGGGCTGATTACTTCACTTTGTATTTGTCAAGCAATTCTTTTTTCTTTTCCCAGGGCGCAGTGGTCTGTGAGTTCATATGAACCACAATGCCGATCATGGTGAGTATAAATACCACTACGATGATTAGGAAAACAAGCTTTGATTTTTTCACAGTCCAAAATTAAAAATTTCTTAAACATTATCCTGCAAACAAATCAATAATCGCTAGGTTTTTTGGGGTATGAGATTAATGGACAAAGTTGCTATAATTACCGGTGGAGCTACCGGTATTGGCGAAGCGATCAGCAAAAGATTTGCACAGGAAGGTGCAAAAGTTGTTGTATGTGGTTTTCCCGATGATCCGGTAGATGAGGTGGTGAAAGATATTAAAGAAAATGGCGGAACGGCAGTCGGTTATAAAGGCGATGTATCAGTTCAGCAGCATGCGGAAGCATGTATTAAAACAGCGCTGGATAACTGGGGGAAATTAAATATCCTCGTTAACAACGCAGGCGTATTTCCTGAAATAGATTTATTGCAGGACTATGCCACTGAAGTATTTCAGAATCTTCTGAAGAACAATGTGCAGACTGCTTTTATGATGACCCGTGCAGCTCTGCCTTCCCTGCATGAGACCAAAGGATGTATTGTATGCGCAGGATCTGAATCAGGAATAAAAGGGCTGGCGCAAAATGCTCCTTATGCAGGCACCAAAGGATGGATGCATGCTTTCACGTTGAGTCTTGCTGCCGAGCAGGCACAATTTGGGGTAAGAGCAAACTGTGTATGCCCTGGTCCGATAGATACGGCATGGACTCATGATGAGACCAGCGACATGCCGAAAAAGATGGAAAAGGAAATGATCACTTCTACCATTATGGGCAGAAGAGGAACACCGGAAGAAGTAGCCAATGTTTATTTATTCCTTGCATCAGATGAAGCGTCTTATGTGACCGGAGCCTTGTACACTGTCGATGGAGGAATCACCATTGCCAAAGGCCCTATGGGAGTACAGGCAGATAAGGCTATGAAAAAAGAACCTAAAGGAACGCTGGGCTTAAAGCAAACGATGCGCGGTGCAACGAAGATGAAATAGTGGGGATGTGCATTTGATAGTGATACTCGTCTGACGACTCAAAGTCGTCTGACGAGTATTTTACAACGAGCTTGCCTCATGCATGTCAGCCTGAGCTGAGTCGAAGGCTTGATTGTTAAAGAGCCAATGCTTTCCAGTCATTGTTGTATTTTCACCAAACTTAGAAATTGTTTAGAATATTCACTCCTTGTCATTCAGAAGGAAACTTGTCTGACATTGGCAGTAAGTATTGTTTATCAATCTATTCAAATAAAAAATCAAGTATTGGTTTTTCATTATGCCCTTCAGGATTGATATGATATTGAAAAATCCCTGTGCTTCTTTTTCAACAATTTTTGTCATTGATATTTTTAAATTTTCAATTGGGTTAAAAACCATACGCACAAAACTTTCTGTTTCATTTGAAAGTCGTTTTTGAATTTCGATAGTATGATTAAAAATTAAACGACCTTTTATTGTCCGTTTATGCCCAGTAGATTTTGATAAAAGTTGTGTGCCTTGCGGTAATCCGGCTTCTTCATGTTTTAATTCAGCAATTATACCATGGTTAGTGATAACCAGCTGTCAAAGATTTTCAAGGTTTTGGTTTTCATTTTTCAGATTATAAAAGTAATGCTGTAAGTTTTAAAAAGCATTGCCAATGTCAGACAAGTTTCCTTCTGAATGACAAGGATCGTTATCTATTGTAAATTTGATCATCAATTAGTAGTGTTTTTACCTTAGGTAAGACTAACAAAACAATTATCCCACCGTGGACTATTGACTATGGACTGATGACTTTATTAATAAATCCTCTTCAGCTGAAAATCCTCCATTGGGGAAATAACGAGAGGAACTTTTTCGATGGTGACGCTGCTGGTATCGAGTCCGAATGCGCTTTGCTCCGACAAGCTTATGTCTTTCAGAATAAAATATCCGTTCATGATGATCCTTTCTCCGACAGGAAGATCATTGTCATGACTTAAATGTTTCTCCAATACTACAAATCTGAAATCACCGATCACGTTGCGTTTGTTCAGAGAGCTGTAACGGCTGGTAAAATCCACTTCATTGTTTTTCACCAGGTCTTCCACCACTTTTCTGAAGAAAAGATTTATTCTGTGTTCAATTCTGAATCCCAATCTGAAGTCTACTCTGATCACATCGTGGGTAAGCAAAATATTTACTTTGTATTCCATGGTGTACGGATCATCGAGTACATCTATATGGATAAGCCAGTAAATGTCTGCACGCTTGGGCTGCTTCTGGAAAATGGAATAAATAATTTTTGATTCTATTTCTCTGGGGCTTCTTGCGCCGGTAAGGTATACCAGGTGTGTGGCATATTTGGGAATTGTCATGTCATTGCTTAGCTCCTGGAGCAATGGATAGTAATCATCTATCTTCACATATTCAGTAAGACGATTTTTAATTTTTCGCGCCCTGAACCAGATATACATTACCGCAATTACACCACCGCTGATAACGATGGTAATAAATCCGCCCTGCATAAACTTGCTCAGGTTCGCAATGAGGAAAGCTGATTCGATGGCGAAATAAAGTATGAAAAACAAAGCAACCCAAATGAAAGGATGCTTCTTGATGTATAGAAGGAAATACGAGAACATGATCGTTGTCGTAAGCATAGTAAGATTGATCGCCAATCCGTATGCCGCTTCCATTTCAGAAGATTCTTTGAAATGCAATACCACTCCGATACATCCGAACATCAGTAGCCAGTTGATGCTTGGTACATATATCTGGCCCTTCATGTTGGTAGGATAACTGATCTTTACCTTTGGCCATAAGTTGAGTCTGATGGCTTCGCTGATTAAAGTGAAAGCGCCACTTATCATGGCCTGGCTGGCAATGACTGTTGCTAAAGTAGCGATGGTGATTCCATATATCAGAAACCATTCCGGCATGATTCCATAAAAAGGATTTTGTCCGTCCAGCAACATGCCTTCCTGCTTCATCAGCCAGGCGCCCTGCCCGAAGTAATTTAAGAGAAGACATACTTTTACAAGATTCCATGATACCCTGATGTTAGGTCTTCCGCAGTGCCCAAGATCTGAATACAAAGCTTCTACTCCGGTAGTACAAAGGAATATAGATCCAAGGAGCCAGAATCCATTATCGTAATTCACCAGCAGGTTATAGGCGTAATGAGGATTGATGGCTTTGAAAATACTTGGATCATGAATGATCTCTTTAAAGCCAAGCACACCCAGCATCAGGAACCATACCAGCATGATCGGTCCGAAAGCATTTCCCATGATGTTGGTGCCGAAGCCCTGTACTACAAAAAGCAACACAAGGATACTGATGACAATAGGGATGGTTGGAATATGCGGGTCGATGACTCTTAATCCTTCTATGGCAGAGGAGACAGAGATGGGAGGAGTAATGGTACTGTCTGCCAATAAAGCGCTGCCGCCTATTAATGCTGTAAAAACAAGCCACTTGCTTCTTCTTCTTACCAAAGCATATAAAGCGAAAGTTCCGCCTTCACCTTTATTGTCAGCTTGCAGAGTAAGCATTACATATTTGAAAGTAGTAAGAATAGTGATGGTCCAGAATATACAGGAGAGGCCTCCCAGAACAAGATCTTCATTGATATGATCTTCGCCGATAATGGCTTTCATTACATAGAGAGGAGAAGTACCGATGTCGCCATAAATAATTCCAAGACTGATCAGTAAACCAAGCCCGCTGAGCTTATGGACATTAAAATGTTTATTCATTTTGGGGTTAGAGACTTGGATGCCAATTTAGCAATTTGCTTACTTAAGACAAGGTAAAAAAGGCTGCTTATTTTGAAATAAGCTCCCAAAGCTTTATTCCATTGAAGGCAGCATAGCCGTACTGGTCATTGTCAAAGTAACAATAGACATCTTTCCCCTCCTTTTTCCATTCCTTAATCTGCTCCGCCCATTTTTTTAAGGCTTTATCAGAATAAGAGCCCTGATATTTTTCTTTACCAGGGCCATGCAATCTTACATAGATAAAATCGGCTGTAACTTCCATTGGGGACATATGGCCGGCAAGCTCATAAATGCAGAAGGCGCAATTACGTTTTTTTAATAATCCTGTTGCAGATTCATTGTACCAGCTTTGATTTCTGAACTCAAAAGTAAAGCGATATCCTTTAGGTAAAATTTTTAAAAATGACTCAAATCTTTCTTCATTGTATTTCCATCCCGGTGGTAACTGGAAAAGGATAGGACCCAGCTTTTCTTTTAAGGCATTTACATTGGTGAGAAAATAGTCCAATGGCTCCTGGCAATCTTTTAATTTTTTCTGATGTGTAATGTACCTGCTTGCTTTTACCGAGAAGAGAAAATCTTCAGGTGTCTGCTTTCTCCAGTTCAGGAAAGTTTGTTTGGGAGGCAAATGATAAAATGGATTGTTTAACTCTACTGTCCTGTAGTCCTTCAGGAAATTTTTCATGAAATCCTTCGGTTTGGTATTTTCAGGATAATAAGTCCCCACCCAGTGTTTGTAATGAAATCCTGAAGTGCCGATAAAAGCTTTTCCTTTTTTTGCCATGGCTGTTCTGCTTAGGGGTAAAACTCCTCAGGAGAAAATATGTTGAACATCAATGGGGATGATTTAATAAATGGCGGCTTCTTTCAGAATTCTGTCAGTTTTCTTTAAAGGATCCTGATTCAATAGTCTGCATAATGCTTCATAGAGTTCTGGCCTTTCTTCTTTGAATTCCTCGGGCCTTTCGAAAAAATATTCAATGCAAACAGGAAAAAATTCTTCTTTATCGTGAAAAGCATAGTTTCTTAAAAAAGATTTCAGCCCTCTTTTATTTTTCTTGAATTCGTCTTCAGTTACTTTTTTCCAGTTTTCATAAGCCTCTTTATCGAAGATATTTTCTTCGTAATTGGATTTGATATTTTCAAGACTTAGCGCATGGGCCATTTCATGCAAGCCCACGTTCTGGCCATCTGTAGGGTTGTTGTAGCCTTCTATAAAAGCATCCCAGGCGATGACAATAAATCCGCGGGGATTTACTTCGCCCGTATGATACCTGCGATTTATGCGGGAGAAATATTTTTTCGGGTAAATAAGTATTTTGTCAAAATCTGCCAGCTGTACTTCCGGTAAACCAAAAGTAAGCTGTACCGCTGAAGCAGATATCAGCACCTTCATTTCCCGGGTGACTTCATCCATTTGTTTTGGTATAAACTCTTTCAGTGAAATGAATCTCTGTACCCTGTTTTCAAAAACATGTTTTTGTTTGAGGGACAATTTCCGGTAATAAGGAAATTTTTCAAGAATCTTTCTTCTTTCGGCGCTTAATGGCCTGAGGTAAGAAAATAGGAAAAAAAATATATGAGAGTAGCCGTAAAAAACCAGCCCCGCCACCACAAAAAATGGAACAATCATAAATACATAAAACACCATCGGCTCCATTACTAAAATAAACGATTTTTACGGGTAATAGTTTAAAATAATGGCAATTTGGCCAGAAAAGAGGGTTTTAGAGTATTAATTGGATTAATTGGGGAAACTGCGGGTAGGGTACTGATTGAGCAGCCGTACCTGGGCATAGTATATTCCGGAAGCCATAGTTTAAATTCTCAGATTGCCCGGAAATTGCTATGCTATATGTGAAGGGTATGCAGTTTCATACAACCAATCTCACAGTTTGAATTATCCTATCAGTATCCTATCAGCGGAAATTATATTTTTTCGAAAATTCTTTTATAAGAAACTTCCCTTCTTATTTTTTGCTTCAGCTCAGCAATGGAAACTCTTTCCTGCTGAGTGGTATCTCTGTGTCTTATGGTTACAGTATCGTCTTCCAGCGACTGATGATCTACTGCAATGCAGAACGGTGTTCCGATCAGATCCTGACGTGTATATCTTTTTCCGATGGTGTCTTTCTCTTCATAGATCACACGCATATCCAGCTTAAGGTCATCGTAGATCTTTCTCGCTTTTTCAGGCAGGCCGTCTTTTTTAATGATAGGAAGCACTGCTGCTTTTACAGGAGCTAGAGCAGGATGTAGTTTTAAATACACTCTCTGTTTTTTGTCTTCTCCTTCCCCCACTGTTTCTTCTGTATAAGCGTTGCATAACACAGCAAGGAATACCCTGTCTGCTCCAGCGGAAGTTTCTACTACGTATGGCACATAATTTTTATTGATGTCATTATCGAAGTACTGTTGTTTCTTTTTGGAAAACTTTTCATGATTTCCCAAATCAAAATCAGTACGGGAATGAATACCTTCTATTTCTTTGAATCCGAAAGGGAACTGGTATTCGATATCTACGGCTGCATTGGCATAGTGAGCCAGCTTTTCGTGGTCGTGGAATTTTAATTTATCGGCAGTCAAACCAATTGCCTTGTGCCATTTCAGTCTGGTCTCTTTCCACTTTTCATACCATTCCATCTCTGTACCGGGCCTGATGAAGAACTGCATTTCCATCTGCTCAAATTCCCGCATTCTGAAAGTAAACTGTCTTGCCACAATTTCATTTCTGAAAGCTTTGCCTATCTGAGCAATGCCAAATGGAATTTTCATCCTTCCGGTTTTTTGTACATTCAGGAAGTTTACAAATATTCCCTGTGCTGTTTCAGGACGCAGGTAAATAAGATCTGCCTCTTCCGCTACCGATCCTATCTGAGTAGAGAACATTAAATTGAACTGGCGCACTTCTGTCCAGTTGGAGGTGCCCGAAATCGGACAAACAATTTTTTCATTGATGATTAACTCCTGCACACCTTTAAGGTCATCTGCTTCCAGTAGCCTTGCAAGTTTTTTTACCAGGGCATCTGCTTCAGCTTTTTTGCCGGCAGCTTCCAGCTCTTCTGCTTTGCCTTCTATGAGCTGATCTGCGCGGTATCTTTTTTTAGAATCTTTATTGTCAATCATCGGATCGCTGAAGCCGTCTACGTGGCCGCTGGCTTTCCAGGTGGTAGGATGCATGAAAATGGCAGCGTCTACTCCAACAACATTATCATTGAGCTGAGTCATGGTCTTCCACCATACATTTTTAATATTATTTTTCAGCTCCACGCCATTCTGACCGTAATCATACACTGCCTGTAATCCATCATATATTTCACTGGACGGAAAAACAAATCCATATTCCTTCGCGTGAGAAACAATGTTTTTAAATAAGTTGTTTTCGGTTGGATTTTCTTTTGCCATAAATATTTTTTCTTGTCAATAGTCATCCGATGACTATTAGGGTTAAAAGCTTTATTATTAATGTTTTCTGCTTTTAATATCAGAAGTCATCGGATGACTTCTGAAGCCTGCGAATTAAAAGGTTCAAATCTAAGAATTTGTTTGATTTTATAGGAGGATTTGATCAGGAAACTTCAGGGAAGCAATCTCTCTTTTAATTAAAATTAAATATCTTTGGGCTCTAAAAATTATAAAGCGTTGAAAACAGGGATTCTGCTAATAAATCTGGGTACGCCGGACAGTCCGGAAACAGGGGACGTAAGGAAATATTTGAGAGAATTTTTAATGGACAGAAGGGTAATTGATATCCCATACCTCAACCGTTTTACCCTGATTAATTTTGTCATAGTCCCATTGAGAGCACCGAAATCATCCAAAGTGTATAAAGAACTCTGGGATGAAAAGGGTTCACCGCTTTTATATTACGGGTTAGAATTGAAAGATTTATTGCAGAAGGCTTTAGGGAATAATTTTCAGGTAGCATTCGGAATGCGTTACCAGAGTCCTTCAATTGAATCTGCCATGGAAGAGCTGGAAGGAAAAGGCCTTGATAAAATTTTAGTGATTCCTTTGTTCCCTCAATATGCTTCTGCTTCTACAGGCTCAGCGATAGAGAAGACAATGGAGATTATTAAAAGCTGGGAAGTGATTCCTGAAATAAAATTCATCAGCAATTTTTTAGATCATCCTTTATTCATCAAAACTTTTGCTGCGATAGGGAAGAAGTATTTGGATAAAGAAAATTATGATCATTATATTTTCACTTACCACGGACTTCCTGAAAGACAGATCAAAAAAGCTTCTGTACAGAGTTATTGCCAGCTCAACGATGTCTGCTGCAGCAAGTACCATTCTAAAAATAAATATTGCTACAGAGCGCAGTGCTTTGAAACCACAAGATTATTGGTGAAAGAATTAAATATTCCGGAAGGGAAGTATACAGTAGCCTTTCAATCGCGTCTCGGAAAAAACCCATGGATCAAGCCCTACACGGATGAGATCATTAAAGACCTTGCGAAGAAAGGTGTCAAAAGCGTGCTGGCATTTTCTCCTTCTTTTGTGGCAGACTGCCTGGAGACAACGATTGAAGGAGGAGTGGAGTACAGGAATTTATTTAAAGAGCATGGAGGAGAAAGATGGCAACTGGTAGAGAGCCTTAATGTGCATCCTATGTGGGTGGAATGTCTGAAAGAGATATCCCTCAAAAATTAATTACTTCATTATTCGAAATCCCTTGTTCACTATTCATAATTCAATGTCGTTTACTTAAGCTCATAATCGTTTGTAGTTCATGTGATACTGTTTTTTTGGTTTATGATTTCGCGCT
>JAIERY010000343.1 GCA_019746425.1 Cytophagaceae bacterium | reverse complement strand
TTCATCGAGCATTCTCTTCATCAGTTTTTTCATCCTTGAACCTCTCAGCAAGGAAAGCAATCTGCTTTCCCCCGCACCTGCTCCCGGCTCCACCCATCTTGAAATAAGATTGGTAAGTTCAGGACGCATTTTAAGGAACCACTCCAATCTCTCTCTGAAGTATGGAAGTTTTTCCAGCGCTTCGGTCTTAAGGTTTTCTACAGCAAAGAATGGGATCAATCCCACCATAGAACGGATTTTCATCCTTGTAGAATTTCCATCTGGCAAATGCAGAATATCGTAGAAGAACTGGTCTTCATCGTCCCACATGCTGATATTAGATTTACCTACGTTGGCCAGCGCTCCGGCTATACGCAGAAAGTGTTCAAAAAATTTAATTGCTGTTTCCTGGTAGTTGATATTCTTATTTACTGCAAGCTCTAAAGAAATTCTCAGCATATTTAAAGAGTACATGGCCATCCAGCTGGTACCATCGGCCTGCTCAAGACTTCCTCCAGTAGGCAATGGCTTGCTTCTGTCAAATACTCCGATGTTGTCAAGGCCTAAGAAGCCTCCTTCAAAGATGTTGTTACCCTCACTGTCTTTCTGATTTACCCACCAGGTAAAGTTCAGCAATAATTTATGGAATGCTTTCTCAAGGAAATCAGTATCACCTTTTCCTCTGCGCATTTTCTTATCGATCTGATACACCCTTAATACTGCCCAGCCATGCACCGGAGGATTAACATCTCCAAAGTTCCACTCATAGGCAGGAATCTGTCCGTTGGGATGCATGTAATATTCTTTCAGGAACAACAGCAATTGCTGCTTGGCAAAATCCACATCTATACGTGCGATAGGAACACAGTGGAATGCAAGATCCCATGCAGCATACCATGGATATTCCCATTTGTCTGGCATGGAAATTATCTCTGCATTGTCGAGGTGTCTCCAGTGCGCATTTCTTCCGTACTTTCTTGATTCAGGCGGAGGCATCTGTCCGGGATCGCCATCCAGCCATTGCTGCACATTTAAATAGAAAAATTGTTTCCCCCACATCATCCCTGCAAAAGCCTGACGCTGTACTGATTTTAAATCATCACCGATCACACCTTCCTGGATATCTCCATAAAACTCATCCGCTTCTTTAAGTCTTTGATTAAATAGTGCATCATAATCCTGGAAAGGATTATTCAGACTGTCCTGAGTAAGTCTTAATTTAATTACATATTCACTTTCGCCCGGCACATCAATGAGATAGTTTGCAGAAGCTTTTGTTCCTTCATTTTCGATATTAATGGCTGCACCATTGTTATGAACTATAAATTCATTGATGCCATCCTTACAATATTTTGATTTATTTTCGACGTTGTAGAGCTTCTGATAATTGGTTTCATTATCTGTAAATAATAGCTGAGGGTTACCTTCGCAATACAAATGGTAAGTCCCCATCTCCTCATTCACCAGCTTGATTGCATTGTTAGAGATACCGAATAATTTTGGCTTGGGAGTATTTTCATTCCATGACCAGGTGTTACGAAACCATACTGTAGGAAGCACATTTAGTCTGGCAGACTCTTTTCCTTTGTTGACAACTCTTATTTTAATAAGAATATCATCCACTCCTGCTTTTGCATATTCTATAAATACATCAAAGTATTTATTTTCATCGAATATACCGGTATCACTTAACTCAAACTCCGGTTCATGCCTGCTTCGTCTGCGGTTTTCATTCACCAGCATGGAATAAGGGAATTCATTATGAGGATACTTGTAAAGCATCTTCATATAGGAATGCGTAGGCGTGCTGTCAAGGTAATACCAGTACTCTTTCGGATCTTCCCCGTGATTACCTTCGTTTCCGGTGAGACCGTAAATTCTTTCTTTTAATATAGGATCTTTGCCATTCCATAATGAAAGAGCGAAACAGATATTCTGATGATCGTCGCTGATTCCACCGATACCTTCTTCTCCCCATCTGTACGCTTTGCTTCTTGCATTATCATGAGTGACAAATTCCCAGGCAGAACCTGATGGACTATAATCTTCTCTTACAGTCCCCCATTGTCTTTCTGTCAGATAAGGTCCCCACTTTTTCCAGTTGAGGGTTTCATTTTCGGCTAGTCTTTGCTTTTCTGCAATAGGCATATTGAAAAAATTTTGAATTATGAATTTTGAATTATGAATGAAGTCCACGGTCCGCAGTCGACAGTCCACTTATGTGGACCGTGGACTGTGGTCTGTGGACTTTTTACTTATGATCAGCAACTTTAATAACAATCTTTAGCGCATTTTCTTTTCCTGAGTTATTCAACAGGTACATTGCTTTTTCATATTGATCAAGTCCGTTCAAGGTATGGGTGATCAGCTTTTCCATCCAACCTGTATAAAGTTGCATACCGTATCCAATATCTTTTACAGAAAGGCTGAAGTGGTGATAGCTTGCATTTACTGTTCCGAACATGATCTTGTTTCCTAATACAAAGTCCATGTTAATCTGAGAAACGGGAACTTCTACTTTCATTTCTTTAGGCGTAACGCTGGAAAGAATCACTACACCATTTTTAGAAACAGCATGACATGCATCCACTACGTTAGGTGCATAACCGGAAGCTTCCATCACGATATCGAAATCGCCCAGCTTGTCTGCAATTTTCTGAATAGGATCCTGCGTAGCACAATAGTAATGTGCGTCAATTTCTCCCAGTAGTTTTGCTTTGAAATGATCCGGCGGCTCAAGGGAGAATACGGATGTGTCCAGTCTTTCAAGTCTGAACTTCCATGCAGTAAGCATCCCAAGAGGTCCTGCGCCGATAACAGCAGCTCTCTTCGGTCTCCATATACCCATTCTTCTCTGAATATCGATTGTATGTTCAAATGCTTTTGTTGCAATAGAAACAGGTTCAGTCATTACACCTAGTTCTGCAAACTCATCAGGCACTACTACCAGGTAATCCGGAGCTTCTACATAATATTCTGTAAAGAAACCATGAAGCAGGTTGATACCTCTTTCATAATATACATCATCAGAAGTAAGATCCTGCATTCCCAATGTATCATAAAATCCTTTACCAGGTCTTCTTACAGTAGCCACGACAAAATCTCCTTTCTTCACTTCTTTCACATTCGGGCCGACTTCTTCTACAATTCCAAAAGACTCGTGGCCTATGATCAGGTAATCATCTCCTGCAGGAGCGTTCCCGTATTCTCCTTTATCAATGTCTCTGTCCGTTCCATCAAGAGCTACTTTTAATACTTTTACCAATACCCCCCTCACGTTTGGTATATCCGAAACTTTCGGCTTTGGAACATCTCTTAAATGAACAGAATTTTTCTGACCTGGTTTTACAGCGATTGCTTTCATTAGTTTAAAAGTTTAAAGGTTGTAATGTTAAAAAGTTAAAAGCCCAAAGCCAAAGCTAAAGGCTAAAAATAAAAAGTCTTACTGCTTTATTACTATTGCAGTAAGACTCTTGTACGAAAATTTATTCTTTTGGATAATGACTTACGCGACAATTTTTCCTGAATTGAATCAGATATTCATCTTTTCCGAACGGGTGTCCTCCGAACCCATGTCTCATCATGGCAATCGCTTTTGCCCAGGTCTTCTTATCATCGCGTGAGGTAAACAATTGAACGACAGATTGTGTGATCACCGGGATCGGCACTTCCATATGCAAGGCATCTTCTACCAGCCAGTTCACTTCTCCTGTGTCTTCTATATAACCGGGCACTGTTTCATACCCACCTTTTTCATTATACATTTTTTCCATCAGCTCCATCAGCCATGAGCGTACTACAGATCCATGGTTCCAACACTTCAATATTCCATTTACATCCAGATCGTTTCTGAATCTTTCGAGAAGATCCATTCCTTCACCAATTGCCTGAAGCATCCCGAATTCAATACCGTTATGAACCAGTTTGGTAAAGTGACCTGAGCCCAGAGCTCCCGCGTGGACATATCCGTCTTTTACGGCCAGGCTTTTCAGAAATGGCTCTACATGTGCTACTGCTTCTTTTTCTCCACCTATCATAAAGCATGCTCCGTTTCTTGCTCCGCTTACTCCACCGCTTGTTCCGCAGTCTATAAAGCGGATTCCTTTTTCCTTCAATTTATTTCCTCTCTGTATGGAATCTCCCCAATAAGAATTTCCTGCATCGATAATAATATCTCCTTTTTCAAAAACCTTTGTCAGACTTTCCAGAATCGTATCAATGATAGGCCCCGCTCCTACATAGATGAGCGCCACTCTTGGTGACGGCAATTGTTTTGCCAGGTCTTCGTATGACGCCGCCTTTACAACGCCTGCTTTTTTAAGTTCTGGATTTAACTCCGCCTTATCAAGACCTACTACAGAATATCCTCTGTCAATAGCCTGAAGTGCAAGGTTACCTCCCATTTTTCCTAATCCGATGATACCTACTTTTGAAATTTTAGTCATGGTTATGTTTAATTATGAATTGTGAATTATGAATTGATGTGCAGAGTGGTGAGTGCTGCGTACTGAGATTTCCTCATCTCTCTGCACTCATTACTCTGCACTATATTTTCCTCATCAGCACTCTCGATGGCGCACCATCTGCTCCTTTTATTTTGACCGGAAGACAGATAAACTCGTATTCACCGGGAGCAATATCTTTCAGATACAACCCTTCGACGATCCAGATGCCAGCGCCTAAAATATGATGATGTACCTCTATTCCGTTTTTCGGTCCGCCTACAGACAGGTAATCAATTCCTACAAACTGAATTTTTTTTTCAGCTATATAGGCAGCGCCATCTTCGGCAAAGTGGACGAAGTTTTCATTGAAAGGTTTTTTGAACCATTCATAAGAAGAGTTAAAAGTTTTGATAATGATATTATCTCCCTTCTGAATGTCAAATGTTTTTAATTCTTTGGCAGTAATGCTCACTTTGTCTTTTACTTCAAAGACTTTGCATTTACCCATGCTTACCTCGGGTGTCCAGGCAGACATGGTAACCTTATCATTGAAAAAATGAAAGGGAGAATCCATATGAGTACCGGTATGAGCGCTGAGGGAAAGCTGGGATACATTGGCCACCGCCCCTTTGCTCATATCATGAAATTTTGAAATACTTAAAGTAGGATCACCAGGCCAGGTAGGTAGTTCAGGTGATAAGTCAACAGAAACGTCGATCCAGTTTTTATTCATAAAAAATGCTATAAGAACATTCAAAATAAACAGAAGGGGGTATATATGCAATTATCCAGAGGAAATGTGGATAACTTGTGAATATCAGAAAAAAAAGGTACAGGAATTATCAGGAAGCAATATCAGGTAGTGTGCTTATGAAATTTTGCTTAATACATTATATCCTCAGCCTTAAGGCATCGCTATTGAGAACCACATAAAAAAAGCGCAGCTTGCGCTGCGCTTCCATTCATCTATTAACCAATTAGTAAACCAGTATCTTTTCTATGACTACTCCTACAGCAGTCTCTGCTTTCACCAAATAGACTCCTGGTGCGAGGCTCATCGTGGTGATGATAGTTTCTTTCTCATCTACGTTCCTGTCTTCTGCTAATATTTGTCCGCTCATATCTACAATAGAAATTCTATCAATAGCTTCTTTCGACAGATTAATTACCTTCACTCCCCCGGCTACAGTAATGATGTCGACACTTCCCTCTCCCAATGTCACAGGCCTGATCTCGGATATGGTCTGCTCACCATCGAAGTCAACCTGCGAGAGCATATAATAATAAGTTCCGGGAGCCAGTCCATAATCAGTAAAGCTGTAGTTTAACAGGATGGCTGAATTGCCTGCGCCTTCCACCCTGCCGACCGAAGTGAAATTTACTCCGTCTGTGCTTCTTAATATTTCAAAATAGGCATTGTCTTTTTCTGATGAAGTAGACCAGCTTACCAGCACATCTGACCCGGAAGATCTCTTCACGGAGAAAGATGTTAAAGTTACCGGAAGGAAAACCGGATCGCAGCTCATAAACTGAGATGTATTTCCATTGTTATCTGTTCTTGTTGCAGTGATATTGGTAACGCCTACAAGACATCCGGCGCCTCCTTTGGGAGCACAATCCGAAGCTGCAGGTAAAGGAGCAAATGTCCAGTCACCGGCGGCAGGGGTGTTTAAACTGGTAGCATCTCCCAGATAAGTTTTACCCTGACAAGTACCGCAAGCATTGTCCCAGAAAACTTCTATTACATCCGTAGCAGCCAAGCCGGCTTGATTGGTAAATGTTCCATTGATACCAGGGTTTGGAGCAGTAATATATGGAGCAGTAGAAATTAACGGACTTATTTGGATATTGATGTTACCTACACCATTCAAATTAATACCATTCACCTGTGCAGCTCCATTGCAATAAATGCTGTTTCTTCTTATCTGGTTACGCATGGAAGCAGCATCCATAATATTTACTCCATTGGCATTGTAAGCGATAATATTTCCTAATGCAGTATTGGTAGGGCTGCCGATTAAAACTCCTGTTGTGCCGGCGGCGCCTTGCTGTTTGATCCTGATTCCATCTCCTCCGTTTGCTGCAGGAAAACTTCCATTGGATTTAATGCCAATCCAGTTTTGCTGAATGGTCGTATTATCTGCATCTTCCAATAGGATGCCATGGGCAGTATTTCCGCTAATGATATTTCCTTCTCCGGGATTAGGTCCTCCGATAAAATTGCCCGCAGCCCCATTGATATGTACCCCCAATGAACATGGCTTTACAATCATCCCCGTTATATCTAGGCCTATATAATTGCCAATTACCTTGCAATTGATGGCAGCTCCTACCTGGAGATAAACTCCTTTGCGACTTCCTGCAATATAATTTCTCTCCAGCGATGTAGCTCCTCCTATAGTAATATTTCCGCACTGATAGCTGGAAACACCCTCTTCAGAATTTCCCAAAAGCGTAGTTCCGTCTGCCCCTAATCCCACATAATTCCCCCGTACAAAATTATTCGTGCCATTGGCATTTACAAATTGAATTCCGTGGCGTGCGTTTGGCGCAGTACCATCGCTGCAATTAAATCCATTGCTGGAAATAATATTACCTGATCCGGCTACCGATCCTCCAATGACCACAGCACTACATCCTCCGTTGACCTGAATTCCGGTACTTCCGTTTCCCGCAGCAGTAAGGCCTGTTGCATCTACTCCTATATAATTTCCCTGTATGGTTACACCATTTACACGTTCTAGCAGGATACCACAGCCATCAGTTCCGGTACAGGAAGGAATAGTAACAGCAGATCTTCCATTCATGGAAATAATATTTCTGTCAGCTGCGGTGGTTCCACCAATTATTAAATTAACTGCCCCGCTGGGAACAAACTTTAATCCGGTATACACATTCCCAAATGTAGTGCCCAGTCCACTGGCATTCATTCCGATTATATTTCCTCTGAAAATATGATTGTCCTTTGGGCCACCTCTTACTTCTATACCTGCACCTTTGGAACAAGAGGCTACATTGTTCAAAAAGATCATAGCAGGAGCGGCGCCGCCCGAATTAACTAAAAAGCCTGCCTCTGCAGTACCCGACCCTATACCTACCACCGTTAAACCCGTAGCGTCGACACCAAAATAATTTCCTACAATAGAGTCATTACCTCCTCCATCGTAATAAACCCCAGAACCTCTGTTAGGCGTTACAATTATATTATACAAAAATTTAGTTCTTTCACAGGCAGAACCATTAACATTGATACCATGATGACCTGCGCCGGTTCCATTTACTATAACTGTAGTGCCATTAGAGCCCAGTCCAAGATAATTTCTTCCTATTAGTGTAGAATCAGAATTTCCAGTAAGAAAAATTCCTTCCTGGTTGTTTCCTGAAATGATATTTCCTTCTCCTGCATTCCTGCCGCCTATTTCATTATTATGTGCATCCTGAATTCTTACACCGTTGGAATTATTGCCAAGATCAATAGTACCATTAATATCTGTTCCTATCAGGCAATTGTAAATTTTATTTCTTCTGCTCCCGGCATTCTGAATGAATACTCCATATTGATTCCCGTTTGTCATCACACATCTTCTTCCGTTACCGGTATTTCCGATCTGATTGAAAGCAGAGTTATCAATATATACGCAATTACTGGATATTGTGCCAAGAGAAGCAGTACCGGCCAGGTTCACCGCAAAGTATACACCATAAACTGTATTATTATCTGACCCTCCACTCAACCATAAACCATCCTGCCTGCCTGTGATTAATATTTTATGCTCAGGATTTGCACTCACATCACCACCTATACTGCAATTATCTGAACCTATCAATCTTATGCCGTATCCACCTGTAGCGCCCACATTGGCAGGAGTTGCATTCAAACCAATCCATAGTCCTCTTAAAATAGTATTCATGGAATTGGTTAAAGTAACCACATTCTGAAAATCACTTATGGCAAAACCTTGAATCAATGAATTGCTGGATCCGGTAATGTTAAAGCAATCTCCATATCCAGGCCCATCAATATGAATAACAGGATTGGGCGCTACCCAACCCGTCTGAGAGAAGCCATTGATAGTAATACCTCCGGTAATGTTAGGAATATTAGGTAATGGCGCGCCTAGTGGTATATTATAGGGTGCTCCTCCGGGCAAATTAAAGTTAATTACATGCGGGCCGGTGCCAGCGGCGGCATTAGCCTGTAAAATTGTCCATCTTAAATCACCGGCATTTCCTCCTCCAAATGGATTACCATCTGTAGCCAGGGTTACCGTATATACCGTGGCCTGAGTTTTCAGAGAAAAGACAATAAACATTGATAGGGCTAGTATGTACTGCATCATACTTTTAAGGTTTATAGAACAATTTTAATTAAATCTCCTCTTTATTCTATCTTACATCATAAAGGTAAGTACTTGAAAATTAAGGGGTATTGACACATTTATTGCATATTTAATATATAATATTGTATTATTTCTACTATAGCTGTACATAATTTATTAGTTTTATCCAATTTTTATTGGAAAAAATTCAGTATCTGACAATCGAAAAAAAATAATAAAAAAATAAGCCAGGACACATTCCATCCCAAAGACCTGGAAAGACTTCGTGTAATTATTACAGCCCCGCTTCCTGTAATCGCAAACTATATGTCATTTTTACTGTTCTATAAATAGATACTTTAATAAGTAAACATTTTACTTCATGCTTCTTAAGATCGTATCCATTTTTTTAGGAGTTTTCTGCATCGGGGCAACTATTATTGCAATTTTTGACAACGAAGCCTGGTGGATCAGGATATTTGATTTTCCCAGAATACAATTAATATGCATTAGCATATCCGGAATAATTTTATACCTGGTAGCTGGTGCCGGCAAAAGAGAAGAAAAAATATTTCTGATGGCCGTGAGTATAGCCATTATATTCCAGGCATCAAAAGTCATACCCTATACTCGGATCAATAAAAAAGAAGTAAAAGATGCGCCTGACGGGAAAAACGACGAACGCAATATAAGTATTCTGATCGCTAATGTTTTCATGGACAATAAGCGTGCAAATGAATGTCTGCAGGTCATCCAAAAAAACAACCCTGATATTGTATTGGCTCTGGAAACAAATCAATGGTGGCTTGATCAGTTAAAGGTGATTGAAAAAGATTATCCTTATACTATTAAAGTGCCTCTTGAGAATACTTATGGTATGCTATTATTTTCCAGACTTAGATTAATAGATCCTCAGATACGTTACCTCATCACAAATGACATACCTTCTGTCAAAAGTATGGTAGAATTAAAAACCGGCCACAGGATCATCTTATATGGAGTACACCCGAAGCCTCCTGCGCCAGGCGAAAGCAAATACACAAAAGACAGGGATGCGGAATTGGTAATGGTGGGTAAAGAAGCGCGCAAAGATACATTGCCGGTAATTGTATGTGGTGATCTGAACGATGTTGCCTGGTCTCATACTACCAGATTATTTCAGAAAGTAAGCGGATTGCTCGATCCGCGCAGAGGCAGAGGCATGTATTCAACTTACAATGCAAACCATTTTTTCATGCGCTGGCCTTTGGATCATGTATTCCATTCCACTGAGTTTAGATTAGTGGATATAGAAAGACAGGATTACATTGGTTCTGATCATTTTCCTATATGGGTAAAGTTGAAATATCTTCCGGAACTAAAGCATGAACAGAAGGGACTTAAAGTGGATCAAGAAGATATGAGAGAAGCGAAAAGAAAGATCGAAAAAGTAAAAAAAGGAAATTAAAGGCTGCAATTGAATGTTACATCAGGCTTTTAGCAACATTTAACCAGTAATCAGAAACTTAATTAAACTTCATCTCCTGTCCCTTATAAAAATCAAGCACTTTCAATCTGAAAAGGTATTCATACTTTGCCTGTATAAAATCAGACTGTGCTCTGGTATAATTGTTTTTATCTACGAGGAAATCAGTGGAGTTGCCCGCTCCTATTTCATATCTTATCCTGGAATTATTGAAAGTCTGTTCCTGCAGTTGCAGATTTTCCTGAGCGGCTACAAATTTTCTTTCTGCGGCTCTCATGTCGGCATATGATTGCTCTATACTTTTTCTTAACTGATTTTTTACTTCCCTTTCATTCAATTGTGAAATAAGCAGATTGACCTGAGCTCTTTCGATATTACTTCTCACCAGCCTGTTGTTGATAATGGGAATACTCAAGCCAAGGCTTACAGATTGACCAAAGTTATCATTCAACTGTCTTCCGAAACCATAAGCGCTTGTCGTACGTGAGGTAACAGGAACGAATGCGCTGACTATTTCAGCAGGATTGCTTTTTAAAAAACCAACATCTTGTTGCTGTATACTTGTCTGAATAGAGGTCAACTCACGCGCACTGGAATAACCACTGTAAAGATTACCATTGAGAATAAGCCTCGGCAGTCTGGCTCCTTCGCTTATTTTTATATTCATCAAAGCGCTTTGGGTTTTGAGTCCATAACTCTTCACCTGCGGCTGTGTTGTCAAGGCCGAATTATAAATATCGGTAGAAGATTCTGCGATCATATTCTGAATCAGAGAGTCTGATACAGTTATCTTTTCTATCTCAAAATTATCTGTAACCGGGTATTCCATAATCTGCATAAGTATGATCTTGGAAGTACGGAGGTTATTCTCTGCCGTCACCAGCGCTAGATTTTCAGAGGACAATTGTGATTTTATTTTCAGCAGGTTGATTTCAGGCAGGCTCCCGGCTTTTACCAGCTTTTCGGTGCGCTCCAGTTGTGCCTTGGTGGAGACCATTTGGGTTACTGTATTATCCACTTGCTCATATCCAAACAGCGTCTGCAGGTAGGCATAAATAACGTCCAGCAACACACCATTTTTCACCGTCTCCACATCCAGCTTACCCGATTCATAATCAATTTCATTGCGCCTGATGGTATTGGCATTCTGAAGTCCGTTAAAAAGGATAAGATTACTCGATAAAGAAAAATTATTGGTGCGTATGGTCTGGTTGACATATTGATTGGTGAAGGGGTCAATGGATCTTCCGAAACTAAAACCCTGACTCCCTGTAGCATTCAAAGCAGGGACACGGTTGGCCCTGGACTGGCTAAGATTGATCCTGTTAAATTCATTGCTTGCTTCAGTTTTTTTCAGCCGGATATTATTACTCAAAGCATAGTCTATGCATTCTTTCAAAGTCCAGACCTTGCTTTGTGCCAGGGAAGAAAAGCTTATAAAAATGAATAAAAAAAGTAGTAACAACCTGGGACTCATAATTCCATAATAAGGACAATACAATATAAGACGGTTTACTATATTATTTATGCTAAGATAGATGGAAAGAAGAGATATTTATTTTTAAATATCCAACAAAACTTACCTTGCTCCTGCAAATAAATTCCTATGAAATTACATATAACAAGTCGCCGGATCATATAACGACAGAATGCTCTTGATATTTTTTTCTGAAATATTTTTCAGAAAATGTCTATTCCGCGTTAACAAATTGTTAAGGGCGCAGGTTGAATAATTAATTGAATGATTATGATTTAATGAAGGCTTAATACTGATGGGGTTGATGGGATCAGCAAATCGTAATCACTTGAAACATACAAATAAAAAGGATAGTCGCAAGACTATCCTTTCTACTTACAAATCTTAAAAAAATTATGGAGAACTTTACACAAGCCCAATCACAGGTGTCGGCATTCATTTCTGAATTAACAGAATTAAAACCATTGGATATCATTAAAAATCCGAAAGGAAAATTATACCAGATCAGATGTTACCACAGCAGCAAATCAAGTTATCAGATTTGTCCGCTCGATGGAAACCGTGACAAAGACGATGACAACCCGGTGTACCTGATCGTAATGAAGGAAGCGCTCGTTGCTAAGAAATGGGAAAAAGTAGCACCCGAAACCGGCGAAGCCAGGCGTTCTGCTTAAAAGAATTCAAAATAAAAAAGAGGCAGCCCATAAGAGCAGCCTCTTTTTTATTTATCTCATCACAAAGCATGAATGATTATCAATCGAAAATCAATTTTTACTTTTTGACATTCTTTTAAAATAATCTATTTCCAATTGTTTTTCTTTGGCCTTACGCTTTGCAGCAGGGTATTTCTTACTAAGTATGAATCCTATCAACCCTAGTACCATCACTGAAAATACTGAAACGTCCATAGTTCTTCCTCTTTCTCCTATATATAAGACCCGGAAGTATACGATTTAGTTATGTGGAAAATACGATTTTTGAGAGAAGTACGGAGGGCTTTGGTTATTGGGTATTAGTCATTGGCAGGAGAATAGACAACTGCAGAAAAGTTAGAATCTCAAAAAAGACCTTGCGATCTATAACAAGACATTGTGCTTTTATTAGATCGCACCCAGGTTCCGTCATTCCCGCGCAGGCGGAATCTCCGAAAGAAGATTAAATCTAAATATTTACTAAAAAATATCTATGATGCATTCAGCATCCCAATTTTTAAACTGAATACAAAAGGACGAGATTCCCGCCTGCGCGGGAATGACGGTGAGGGTAATTGGAAAAGAAACATAGAAAGTCTATAAATTTCTGCAATAATTGCTGGTGGCAGCACAGGGCTCCCGCATTTAAAATGATTCTAAATAAGGAGGGTACTAATGTGCCCTAAGGCACAATGGAGTCTCATGCCT
>JAIERY010000313.1 GCA_019746425.1 Cytophagaceae bacterium | reverse complement strand
CATTACGATCGCTTTATCATAGGAGGAGTTTCTCCGGTGAAAAAAGCGGTGAAGCTCGAAAGCTTTGCAGAATTAAAATCAGAATATTTTCTTGAGAGACGTGAGATCGGAATTATCAATGTAGGACAGGAAGGAATAGTGAAGGCCGATGGGAAAGAATATACTTTATTAAACAAAGAATGCCTGTATATAGGCAAAGGTGTGAAGGAAGTAATTTTCCAAAGCAAAGGCACCGTGCCGGCAAAATATTTTTTCTGCTCCGCTCCTGCGCATACTTTTTTTCCCGTGCAGAAATATGAACTTGCCAAAGCAGAACCATTACAACTTGGCTCTGCCGAAACAGGAAATAAAAGAACCATCTACAAACTCGTACATGAGAAAGGTATTCAAAGCTGTCAGCTCGTAATGGGGATGACCACCTTTGAAAAAGGAAGCACCTGGAATACACTACCCTGTCATCGTCATGACAGAAGAATGGAAGCTTATTTTTATTTCGACATGAATGAAAAGGAAAGAGTTATTCACTTCATGGGCGAGCCGAAAGAAACAAGACACCTTATCGTTGCCAATGATGAAGCGATCATCTCTCCGCCATGGTCAGTACATTTTGGAACAGCAACCAACAGTTATTCATTCATATGGGCCATGGCCGGTGAAAATAAAGATTACACCGACATGGATATGATCGATATAAAAGATATACAATAAAATTACCTCACCCTGTCCTCTCCTGAAGAAGAGAGAAAATTCAGGGAACATAAAACAACATCATTATGAGCACACAAATGTTTGATCTGAAAGGCAAGGTAGCCATGGTTACCGGTGCCACACAGGGATTGGGCTTTGCCATGGCAAGCGGCATGGGAAAAGCAGGAGCAAAAATTGTTTTCAATGATATCGTTCCTGAAAGAGTGAAAGAAGGATTGAAAAAATATCAGGAGATGGGAATAGATGCATACGGATATGTATTCAATGTTACAGACAGTAAAGGCATTGATGAAACTGTTTCCAGAATTGAAAAAGAAGTAGGCCATATTGATATATTGGTGAACAGCGCAGGCATTATGCGAAAAGGTCCGCTCGAAGAACTTGCTGACGATGACTGGCAGGCAGTGCTCGATGTAAACCTGACTTCTGTTTTTAAAGTAACGAAGAGAGTGGTGAAAACGATGATCAAAAATAAAAGAGGAAAGATCATCAACATTAACTCAATGATGAGTGAACTGGGCAGACCAACTGTAGGTGCTTATGCAGCAGCCAAAGGTGGTTTGAAAATGCTCACCAGAAATATGGCGGTAGAATGGGCAAGACATAACATACAGGTAAACGGAATCGGGCCGGGTTATCACCTTACCGACATCACCAAACCACTTGCCGAGAATGAGCAGTTCAATAAATTATTAATGAGCAGAACTCCAGCCAAAAGATGGGGAACACCGGAAGATCTTATCGGCCCGGCAGTATTCCTTGCATCGGATGCTTCCAATTTTTTAAACGGACATATATTGTATGTAGACGGAGGAATTCTGGCTTCCTTCGGAGATATTGATTAATCATTTGCTTTAATTCAATCTGGCCCCTATCTTATATGAACATGCGCAGAGAATTTATCATATTTACTTTTGCCTCTCTCATTCTTACGCTGGGTTGCGTAATGAAAAAAAACCAGGAGAACAAACTGGTGAAAGAGGCCTTTGATAAAGCAGAAAAACAATTAAAATACGTTGCGCAAAAACCTGCAGACACCACCGGCATACCCAGGTCAACTAATAAAGACGGTTCTTTTCATGGCGTAAAACCAGGAGACTGGACCTGCGGATTTTTTCCAGGATCTCTATGGTATACATATGAGTTCACAAAAAATGAACAATGGAAAAAAGATGCGGAGAAGTGGACAAACATCCTGGAGAAAGTAAAGAACCAGAAGAATACACACGACCTGGGCTTTATGCTATTCTGCAGTTTTGGAAACGGCTACAGGCTCACCGGTAATCCAAAATACAAGGAAGTGATCATCGAAGGGTCCAACACATTAATCAAAAGATTTAATCCTAAAGTTGGCTGCATCAAGTCGTGGGACAGGTATCCGTGGAGCGCCAAGTGGCAATATCCTGTGATCATTGACAACATGATGAACCTGGAGATGCTTTTCTGGGCTACGAGAGAAACGGGGGATTCCATCTATTACAATATTGCAAAAACCCACGCGCTCACTACGCTTAAAAATCATTTCAGAAATGACTTCAGCAGTTACCATGTAGTTAACTACGACAGCATTACCGGAGAGGTGATTACCAGAGGAACACACCAGGGCTGCGCCGATGAATCTGCCTGGGCAAGAGGACAAGGCTGGGGGCTTTATGGATACACCATGTGCTACAGAGAGACTAAAGACAAAACCTTCCTGGAGCATGCGGAGAAAATTGCGAATTATATTCTCACACATAAAAATATGCCGGGAGATATGGTTCCTTACTGGGACCTGTTTGCACCTGATATTCCCAAATCACCGAGAGATGCTTCTGCAGCCGCTCTGATTGCTTCGGGATTACTTGAACTGAGTGAATATTCGCCAAAAAATAAAGAGGAGTATTTTAAAGCAGCAGAAAAAATTCTTAAATGCCTGGCTTCTGATCAGTATACTGCTGAGCCGGGAACCAATCAATATTTTATTCTGAAACACAGCACAGGAAATTATCCTTCCAATTCAGAAATCGATGCTCCTCTTTCTTACGCAGACTATTATTATCTGGAGGCACTGTTAAGGTATAATAAAATTCTGGAGCGCAGGAATTAGCGTTCTTCACTTTTACATCGCTATTATGAAAAGATTGAATCTCTTGTTATTTTTTCTTTTTCCTGTATCTCTTTTTTCTCAAAGTGTCAAAATAAGGCTGGAGAACCCTTCTCCCTTCAGCAGAAAAGACGAGCCTGTTATTATTACAAAAGAATTCCTTTCAACCATAGGCGAAATCACGGCAGAAAAAATAATCAAAGTATCTGATGCGGATAAAAATATTATCCCCTCTCAATGCGATGATCTCAATGGAGACGGTGCATGGGATGAAGTAGCGTTGGTGTACAACTTCGATGAATATGAAACCACTGATCTTATATTCGAGCTAATACATAAAGACTCATTACCTGCATTTGAAAAAAGAACTCACGGAAGACTGGCTGTAAGCAGAGAAAAAAACAATGTATTCACCCCGTTGCAAACTGAAATAAGACCAGCCGATCATTTACCGCAAAGCCGTCCGATGTTATATCAGTATGAAGGAGCAGGATGGGAAAATGATATGGTGGCATTCAGAAGCTATTTTGACAGCAGGAATGGAAAAGATATTTTCGGAAAAAAGGAAAGGACTCTTGTGCTTGACACTATAGGTTTGCCCGGCGGGGACTATCATATCATGGCATCGTGGGGACTGGATATTTTAAAAGTAGGAAATTCACTTGGAGCCGGAGCGCTGGCTCTCTATGAAAATGGAAAATTAGTAAGACTGGGACAAACTGATAAAGCTGTTTTCGAACTCATTGCAGACGGACCTGTAAGAACCATTGTGAGATTAAAATATGAAGGATGGAATGTGAACGGAAAAACATTGAATCTCCAGGAAGATATCACCATATGGGCGGGAAAGTATTGGTATCAGAGTAAGGTATCAATATCAGGAATTGAAAATGGAGAGCTTGTGACAGGTATTGTCAATTTAAAAAATAAACAGAAGCAAAAGACAGCCATTAAATTAAACCCGCCTTACCGTTGTCTTCTTACCTATGCGAGACAATCCGAGATCAATGATTACCTGGGCATGGGAATTCTTTTTCCTTCTTCTGAGTTCATAGCTTTCGGGGAAGCATCGGCAGATACTCCCGCCGAAGAGATTGGAAATACTTTTTATGTACGCTTAAAGGTCAGCGCTGCCCAGCCCGCAGTATTTTATTTTTTCGCATGCTGGGAACAGGCAGATGAAAAATTCAAAACGCAGCAGGGAGTGATTAAAGAGATAGAGAAGGAAGCTGATAATCTGTATACGCCGGTGAGGGTTACAATCCGATAATGCGATAGTATGGGTACAAGCCATGCTATGGCTAACCTTAAAAGACACCTAGCCCCTAAAGCTAGAATGCGTTGGTGATAGCAGACTGTGTGTCATTTGTCATTCAGAAGGAACCTCGTTGGACACTGGCAGCATTATTATTTAAATATATTGGTGATTATATCAATTAAAGATTTTTTATTGGCCTGCCGTCTATCAGATTTAGCTCTGTCAATATCGCCAATCAATTCATATATCGCTGCTCTGGATTCATAAGTAGGTTTAAAACCTGGCGCAAGTTTTATTGCCATTGAATAGTCATCTATTGCTAAGGAGTATTTTTTTATTTCTTTATAAAAAGAAGCTCTATTTCTGTAGACCAAGGGGTCATTTGGTGATACTTTAATTGCTGCAGAATAATCATTTTCAGCTTTATCAAATTTTTGTAAAGCTTTAAATAATTCTCCCCTATTAAGGAAAGCAACAATATTCTTATTATTTATTTCAATTGATTTATTGTAGTCAGCTAGAGCCATTTCCAATTGACCTATCTCGAAATAAGCCAACCCCGGTTATTATAACCATGCTCTGTAGGTGTCTTTTCCAAATTATTAGAAATGCTTTCAATAAAAGCTTCATACCATTCTAAGTCATCATAAAATAGCACCCGATAAGAATTTTTGATCTCATGCATAATATTTATGCAATTTAAGATTATTATTCAAAATTAAATATCACGTTCTTCCCTGCCAATGTCCAACGAGGTTCCTACTGAATGACAGCGAGGGGCAAACTCTTCCACGTTTATTTACAGCTTTGCGTCTAAAGTGGGCGGTGCTTCCCTTACACCTTCACCTGCTTCAGCTTTGGAACAAGGAGCTGGATGATGAGCAAGGCAATGAGGTAATTGGATGCGGCGATGATGAAGAGAGGAACGTATCCAAAATTTTTAATGATCACTCCTGAGAGCGCGGCTAGTATCATACCGCCAATGGCGCCGAGCATTCCGCCGATACCTACGACAGAGCCGACAGCATTTTTCGGAAACATATCAGACACCAGCGTGAAAAGATTGGCAGACCATCCCTGGTGAGCGGCCGCAGCTAAAGAGATTAATATTACAGCAAGCACGACACTGTCCGTCTGAGAAGCCAATACAATAGGTACAACACTGATGGCGCAAATAAGCATTGTCGTTTTTCTTGCCTTGTTCACTGTCCAGCCTTTTTTGATCAGCGAAGAAGAAAGCCAACCGAAGACAATGCTTCCCAGGTCGGATACAATGTAAATGATCAAGAAGGGAATTCCTGTAGCCAGTACATCGGCAAAAGAATTGAAAGTAGGTTTTAAATTTAAATTGAAATGCGCATTCTCGCTAAAGAAGCTTGGCAGCCAGAATATATAAAACCACCACACACAATCTGTAAAAAACTTTCCCGCAGCAAAAGCCCAGGTTTGTTTGTACGGAAATAATTTTCCCCAGGAAATCTTCTGTCCGTTGTTTTCTTCCGAATCGCTTTTAATATAATCCAGCTCTTCTTTGGAAAGGGAAGGATGTTCTTCAGGCCGTTTATAAGTTATTCTCCATAATATAAAAAGCGTAAACCCCAGAATGCTGCTTATGAAAAATGTAGTCCTCCATCCATAGGTGCTGGCAAGAAATGGAACGGAAAATGCTGTGGCAATGATTCCCACATTGGCGCCTGCATTGAATATTCCCGTAGCAAGAGATCTTTCTTTCCTTGGAAACCATTCCGCAACGGTTTTAATAGCTGAAGGAAAGTTCCCTGCCTCTCCAACGCCAAGGAAAAATCTCGCAATGCCTAAACCTCGTAAAGTAGAAATAAATCCATGTGAGAAAGCCGAACCGACCCAGAGCAGTATGGCTACGGAATATCCTTTAAATGTTCCGACCTTGTCAATAAACCAACCCAATACGATGAAACCAATGGCATAAGCTGCTTTGAATCCGGAATCGACAAAACCCATCAGCTCTTTAAAATCATCATGATGCTGCGATGTTAAGGTTGTGCCGGCAGCAAGTCCCAGCATATCTCTTTTAAAATTTTCATCGAGCATGACAAAGGAAAGCACATTCCTGTCGATATAGTTAATAGTAGTTGCAAAAAACAACAAAGCACATATCCTCCATCTGTATTTTTTTACAGTGGCAGTAACCGTAGGAGCTGTTTTCTCCATGACAAGTGTTTCCTGCATAAGTCTTGATGTTAAAAATTAAAATAATTTTTTGAGTTATGGTAACAGATGTTCTGCACCATCTTTCCAATCATTGGGATATCCTCCGGCAATTCGCCATTTTCAATATCATTGCCCAGCACATCACATAGTATCCTTCTGAAATATTCATGTCTTGGAAAAGAGAGAAGACTTCTGGAGTCTGTCACCATTCCAACAAAATGAGCAAGTAAACCAAAATTAGAAACTGCATTCAGGTGATTTGTGATTCCCTCTTTCTGATCGAGGAACCACCAGGCCGGACCTAATTGCATTTTACCTTTTATCTTCCCATCATTAAAGTTTGCCAGCATCGTCGCAAAAACTTCATTGTCGGAGGGATTTAAATTATATAAAATGGTTTTTCCTAATTTATCTTTGCTGTCAAGTTTATCTAAAAACCTGGATAGTGACTGCGCATTATTCCTATCTCCTATAGAATCAAATCCTAAATCAGGACCTTTCTTTTCAAAATACTTAGTCCGGTTATTTCTTATCGCGCCAAGGTGGAATTGCTGAACCCAGCCTATTTCATGATAATACTGACCCAAATGAAACAAAACAGCCGAAGCATATTTTTTCTTATCTTCCTCGTTTACTTCATCACCGGATCTTAGTTTCAAAAAAATCTTCTCTGCTTCTGCTTCGGTAAAATCTTCTGCATACATCTCTGACAAACCATGGTCAGATATTCTGCATCCTAAAGAAGCAAAATATTCTATCCTGTTTTTAAGAGATTGCAACAGGCTTTTGAAAGAAGTGATATTTACCTGGGAGGTTTTTTCAAATTCATACAACCATTGCTGAAATTCTTTTACATTTCCCAAAGCCAGCGCTTTATCAGGGCGGAAGGTAGGATAAGCTCTGACGCCTGCATCCTGAAGGACTTTATGATATTGCAAAGAATCTGCAGGATCATCTGTAGTACAAAGAATTTCTACATTCATCTTAGCTAAAAGATTTCTGGCGGAGAATTCTTTTCCCTTAAGCATCTCATTACATTTATCGTAAATATATTCTGCATTATTTTTATTGAGCAGATCGTCAATGCCAAAATATCTTTTAAGCTCCAGGTGTGTCCAGTGATAAAGAGGATTTTTCAAGGCATAAGGAACCGTAGAAGCCCACTGAATAAATTTTTCCTTAGGAGGAGTGTCCCCGGTACAATATTTTTCATCCACGCCATTGGCACGCATCGCACGCCACTTGTAGTGGTCGTGCTCCAGCCACAATTCGGTGATATTTGTAAACTGTCTGTCTTCTGCCAGATCTTTTGCTGAAATATGACTATGATAATCAATCACCGGGAGCTGACGGGCATACTCATGATAGAGGATGCGTGCCGCTTCCGAGCTCAGCAAAAAATCTTCGTGAATAAATTCCTTATAGACTGTTTTTGATTTCCTCATGGATCTTTTTTTCCAGGTTAATATTCAAAGACTTTTCTATTCCCATTTCCAGTCCGCGTAACTCCGCAAGGCCACGCAATCTCCCAATGGCAGAATAGCCCGGATTGGTTTTCTTATGTAAATCGTCCAGCATCTGATGACCGTGATCCGGACGCATTGGTATTTCAAAATCCTTCCTTCCCTGTGCTTTTCTTTTCATCTGCTCCATGGTAATGGCAGAGATGACGCTGTACATATCGACATCACCTTCCAGGTGATTGGCTTCATAGAAGTTCCCCTGCTCATCACGCTTGGTGCTTCGGAGATGAATGAAGTGCATTCTGTCTCCCAGGCGCTCCACCATACCGGCAAGGTCATTGTCTTTTCTTACTCCGAAAGATCCTGTGCACATGGTAAAACCATTGCTCAGGGAATATGCCATAGAAAAAATTTCATGTATATCCTGCTCAGTGCTTACAACCCTTGGAAGACCAAGAATGGGATAAGGAGGATCATCGGGATGAATAGCCATTTTAATTCCTACTTCTTCAGCCACCGGAATAATTTCTCCCAGGAAGTAAGCCAGGTTTGATCGCAGCTTTTGCGCATCAATATTTTTATAAGTCTGAAGCCTTTCATGGAAACGTTCCAGTGTATAACTTTCTTCAGAACCGGGAAGACCGGCGATAATATTCCTGATGAGCAAATTCTTCTGCTCATCCGCAGCATCGATCATATATCTTTCGGCCTCTTCTATCCTTTCCCTGGAATAATCTGCAAAAGCCTTTTCCCTTCTTAATATAAAAAGATCAAAAGCTGCGAATGCTACCGCCTCAAACC
Source organism: Cytophagaceae bacterium (assembly GCA_019746425.1). Taxonomy (GTDB): domain Bacteria; phylum Bacteroidota; class Bacteroidia; order Cytophagales; family Cytophagaceae; genus JAIERY01. The sequence continues at coordinate 4,578 of JAIERY010000313.1, read as the reverse complement.
TTAAAGCTTTGGAACCATCTTCCAGCTCATAAGCAAGGTCAGTGCGTGTCCAGTCGAGAATGGGCATAAAATTATAACATATAGTATTGATCCCGCAGCGTGAAAGATTCCGCAATGACTCCTTGTAATTCTGAATATGCTGTTTATAATTCCCTGATTTGGTTTTGATGTCCTCATGTACGGGCAAACTCTCTACCACTACCCATTTTAAATTTCGTCTTTTCTTTTTCTCTTCATCCCATTCTATCTCTCTTGCTCTTTTTTCAATTTCTTTCTCCGTCCAGACTTCTCCGTTGGGAATATGATGCAGTGCAGTTACTATACCTGTAGCACCTGCCTGCATTACATCAGAAAGGGAAACCGGGTCGTTCGGACCAAACCATCGCCATGATTGCAACATTGACATATCTTTTATTTTTTAAAAACCAATTGAATTACCGCCATCGACCACCAGGTTAGTACCTGTAATAAATTTTGCCGCATCAGATGCCAGGTATACTGCTGCATATCCTATATCTTCTGCTTTCCCGAAACTATTCATCGGAGTTCTTCCTAAAATTTTTGCTTTCCTTCCCGGATCAGAATCTATGGCTTTGAAAAGCATAGGCGTTTCAATAAATCCCGGAGCGATAGAGTTCACTCTTACGCCCTGCGGAGAGTATTCTGAAGCGAGTATCCTTACCATGCCTGTCACTCCTGACTTGGATGCCCCGTATGCCGCAACATTGGCAAGTCCGAATAAGGCCGACATGGAAGAGATCATGATAATGGATCCTCTTTTTCTTTGCACCATATACCTTGCCACTTCCCTTGTCAAAGCAAAAACACTTTTCAGGTTAGTATCAATGATCTGTTCGAATTCCTCATCGGTCATATCAAAAGAACTCTTTTTCATATTGATCCCTGCATTGTTGATAAGGATATCAATCGGGCCGGTCTTCTCTTCTATGTTTTTTACGATGCCGGGCAAAGCAGGTTTATCATTCACATCAGCCACTACATAAGAGGCATTTTTTCCCAGTTCGGCGCAGGCGGTTTTTAACACATCTTCTCTTCTGCCGGTGATCACGACTTTTCCTCCAGCCTCCAGGATGCACTTCGCCATACCAAATCCAAGACCTGTGCCTCCACCGGTGATAAGGGCAATCTTTCCATTTAATTCAAATGCTTTCATGTTACTTTTTAATTTTTTGAATAATCTCTCTTCCCTTTTTCAGATTTGCTCCCAGCGATTTAAAATCTCTTTTATCTATAATCTCTTTGGTGATCAGCTTCGATCCCATTCCCACACAATACACTCCTGCCTTGAACCATGCAGATAAATTTTCTTCCGAAAGATCTACGCCTCCTGAAGGCATTACCAGTGTATTGGGCAGCGGCGCTTTCATCGCCGATACAAAAGCAGGTCCTAACTGTTCTGCCGGAAATAATTTCACAATCTCCACCCCGAGTTCTTCCGCTTTGGAAATTTCAGATAAAGTAGAGCAGCCGGGAAGACATAATACTTTTTTTCTGTTGCACACTTTCACCAGTTCTTCGTTGAGTATAGGAGAAACTATAAAATCAACTCCTGCCAGAATGAATACTGATGCCGTCGAAGGATCCAGCACCGTTCCTATGCCCAATGCCAGGTCCGGACATTCTCTGGAAAAATATTTTTTAAGTTCTTTAAAATGATCAAGCGCAAATTCACCCCTGTTGGTAAATTCAAAAACTTTTGCGCCTCCTTTATAGCAAGCCATAATCACTTCTTTGCATAAAGAAAGATCATCGTGATAGAACAAAGGAACGATCCCTGATTCTTTCATCTTCAACGCAACTTCTATTCTCGAAAATACCGGCATGCTGTATTATTAAATTATCTTACGATTCTTAATGATTTATCTCCCTGCATTAATTTCTCCACTTCCTCTTTGCTCACCAGATTGACATCGCCTTTAATCGTATGCTTCAGCGCTGAAGCAGCAGTGGCAAAGTCCAATGCTTTCTGAAAATTATTTTTATACGAGAGAATGCCATGAATAAGACCGCCCATGAAAGCGTCGCCTCCTCCTACTCTGTCTACAATGTGTGTGATCTCATAACCTCTGCTGACAAACAACTCCAAACCGTTCCATACTGCACCAGCGAGAAAATTATGCGAAGCGCTTCTTGATCTTCTGATGGTGGAAGCTATTACTTTTAATTTTGGAAATGCCTGCTTCCATATGAAGCATCTTTCTTCTATAAGCGCTGCTTCTTTTTCCACCGACATATCATCGTCTCCTATAGGAACTTTAAGTCCTAATACTTTTTCTGAATCTTCATTGCCGCCAAGCACCACATCGCAATGCGCAATTAATTCCGGCATAATATCTACAGGCTTCTTCCCGTAATTCCAGAGATTTGCCCTGTAGTTAAGATCGGCGGAGATATAAATATTTTTTTTCGCAGCCACTTCAATTGCTTCTTTTACTACCTGTGCGGCGGAAGCAGAAAGTGCCGGAGTAATTCCGGACCAGTGGAACCAGGTGATATTTTCAAAAACTTTTTCCCAGTTGATCATTCCGGGTTGGATGGCAGCAATAGATGAATCTGCACGATCATACACTACTTTACTTTGTCTTGATACTGCGCCGGTTTCCAGGAAATATATTCCCAGTCTTTTTCCACCCCAGATGATCTGTGATGTATCCACTCCGAATTTGCGCAGGCTATTGTTTGCAGCCTGTGCAAGTTCATTTTCCGGCAAGCGAGTCACGAAAGCAGCCGCGTGATTAAACCTGGCAAGCGAGGCAACGATATTGGCTTCACTTCCCCCGTATTGAACTTCCAGGGATACCGCCTGTTCCAGCCTTTCATGGCCAGGGGGTGAGAGACGAAGGAGGAGTTCTCCGAAGGCTAGTATTTTTTGGCTCATAATCTTCAAAATTTTGCTTCGTGTACGTACACAATAATACTAAAAATATATCAGGATTCCAAATTATACGGGGATTATTTCATTTAAAATGGTCAAAAATGAGGGGATTTACAAGGGATTGCAAAAGCCGGACACTATAAGTATATAGGAAGCAGCTGGTTTACAGCCTTCGTTTCAAATGGATATAAAATATTCAGATGGCCCTTTTCAAAAACAAGATCCTTACAGAATGACAGCAAGGGTAAACTTTCATGATATTTACAAGGCTATCTACTCCTTGTCATTCAGGAGGAACCTTGTTTGACATTGGCAGAGTATTATATTTTAATAACTGCCACCACCTGATAAGCATTTAAACAATATCCACATAACTCTTTCCAAATAAAAGATCCTTACAGATGACAGCATGCGGTCAATGTCGTTAAGTTAAGGCTTTAACGATAAGAGCTCCTTAATTAAAAGACGCAATGCAGATTTTTAGTGAAGAATGGTTTTTGTCATGCTGAGGAGTCGAAGCATTGGTTCCTCTAACACAGAGCCTTCGACTCCGCTCAGGCTGACAAATCCGATAGGGTTCCTTTTAATAAAAATCAGTAGTCAGATCAAGTTTATAAAATTTTATACGGAAACTTCTCAACTTAACGACATTGAGCATGCGGTGGAATGAACGATGAAGATTCCAGGTCTGCATGAGAATCCTGCAACTCGGTCAAATACAGAATCAGCTCAGAAAAAAACTCCCTGAAGTCATCCTGAAAACCTGAATAATTATTTACAAAATCCCTGAAACCGGCTTCGAAATTATAAGAGCGACCGGAGATTTTTTCCAGCTCGTACATAGATCTGTGTAAACCTGCAATGCTGGTAAACTGCATCAGCCAACCCGATCGCATCATTACCGGTAATATCCTTTTAAACTTATAAGGAATAATGTGAATCTTGTCCAGGAAGGCTTTGTATAAATTTGTTGAAAATTTTTCCAGTTGAATATCACTGTATTCATTCCAGTGAATCGCCAGAAAATGATTGTAAAAAATATCTACAAACTTTGCCGTATGCTTTTCATTGTATAGCGATAAGCGTGACTTGCTTCGAATGAAAGCGGGATGGGAATGAGTAAAATCCATAATACATGTGTGTACATAAGCGCCTCTCTGTATTTTAGCATCCGTAAGAACATATCTTCCTTTTTTAAGGATCAGATCACCCAACAGGCATCCTACCTGTTTACTTCCGGAATCTTTAGTAAGAAATGCCTCTATTAAATAATTCATAAGAATATAATTTAAATCTATACGACGATGGAATTCAGTTTTTTACCAGCCGCACTACTTTCCTCTTCCCTCCTGCTTCCACATATACCAGGTATACTCCAGGAGAAAATTCTTTTCCGAAATTTATTTCCGAAGAAACAGTTACTTCATTCATCATTTCTTTCCCGGCAATATCTGTGACCAGAATTTTAATTTCTGCCTCTTCAGCTAAATTCACTTTTAAAAAAGCTTGCGATGTAAAAGGGTTGGGATATAAACTTATAGTTGATTCAATATTATTTTCAAAACTAAGCAGCTGGCTGTAGTTCACTGTGCCATCCAGGTCCCCCTCTCCGATTTCTATGGATTAAGCAAGCTCATATGTATAAATTTTTTCATATTTTCTATTTTCTTTAACACAGGCAA
>JAIERY010000359.1 GCA_019746425.1 Cytophagaceae bacterium | reverse complement strand
AAGAACCTAATGAAATATCTGCTAAACAAAAATGTTTATAGCGTCCCCCTTGTGGGTAAGGTAATGGGCTGTGAAGGGGGTTAGGGGGATGACACCAGACCATATTCTCAGCTGCAAAGAAGGCAAAGCAGCTTAGCGCTCTTTGCGCTTTCTTATTTGCTTTGCGTGAAAATATGTTGACAAAAAAAGACCCCCGTTTCCGAAGGTCTTTTCATTATTATAAGTGGTTAATTAATTAATTACTCCTGATAAGCGAAGGTGTCTTTCAAACCTCCTACCATTACATCAAAATCACCGGCTTCAGTCACCCATGTTTTTGAATCTACCCCTACAAAAGCCAGATCACTTTTACTCAATTCAAATTCTACGGTCACAACCTGTCCGGGATTGATAGTTACTTTTTTGAATTTTCTCAATCTCTGCTGAGGAGGTGTGATAGAAGCAAAGTGGTCTCTTGTATAAAGCTCTACTGCTTCTTTTCCTGCTCTTGAACCTGCATTCTTTACATCAACTGATACTTTGATGGTTCCGCCTGAGCTTAAAGTTTTTGAACTAAGTTTCAGATTGCTGTACTCATATTTGGTATAGCTCAATCCGAATCCGAATGGCCACTGTGGCTTGTAACCCTGTTCACCCATTCTTCCCGGCTGAAGCTCTGTTACTTTCTCACTGTATTTGTGATCGTAAGTAAGAAGGTCACCGCTGAATTTAGGATAAGAGAAAGGAAGTTTTCCATTTGGATTATAATCACCAAACAATACATCTGCAATCGCATTGTGTCCCTGACTTCCAGGAATGTAAGCCATCAGAATTCCTTTGGCGCCATCAACGATCTCTCTGATAATTCTTGGTCTTCCTTCTGTAAGCACAATGATCACAGGCTTGCCTGTTTCATACAAAGCTTTCGCTAATCTTATCTGCACTTCAGGAAGATCCAGGTTATCAATTACTCCAGGTGATTCGGCATATGCATCTTCGCCAAGACATAGTATTACATAATCAACATTCTTCGCTGCTTCTACTGTTTCTTTGATATCATAGTCTCTGTTCTCAAATTTTGTCCCTCTCATGTATACTACATTGGCTGCTCCCACTTTTGCTTTGATTGCATTGAAAGTATGAGCAGTAGTATCAGGATAATATTTAGGCATATTTCCCTGCCATGTATAAGACCATGAACCATTAAGAGAAGTGATTGATTTTGCACCAGGACCGGTTACAAGGATTTTCTTTCCTGTTTTTGGAAGAGGTAAAACACTTCCGTCATTTTTCAAAAGAGTGATACACTCTCTTGCTGCTTCCAGCGCTGCAGTTTTATATTCGGGTAAACCGAAATTCTTAATTGCTTCTTTTTCAGGATAAGGATTTTCAAACAATCCTGTTTCAAATTTTAATCTTAAAATTCTTCCTACTGCTTCGTTGATTCTTGCTTCAGATACTTTACCTTCTTTTACAAGTTCCAATAAAGGCTGGTAGAAATTTTCGATGTAATCTTTGTGAGGCACCATGCTCATATCGATACCTGCATTTACTGCTATCATCACCGCATCTTTCATGGTTGGAGCAATTTTGTGCTTGGTATAAAGTCTGATGATGTCTTCCCAGTCAGAAACAGCTACGCCTGTAAATCCAAGCTCGCCTCTCAGGATATCTGTAAGCAGGTATTTATCTCCGTGAACCGGAATACCATTGATCTCACCAGAGTTGATCATGATGGTATGAGAACCGGCTTTTACTGCTGCCATAAATGTCGGCAGGAATATTTCTCTCAGTTGTCTTTCAGGAATGTAAGCAGGGGTTCTGTCTTTTCCTGAAGCTGGCCATGAATAACCCATGTAGTGTTTCATGCATGAAGCTACTCTGTCTATTCTGTTCAGGTTACCGTCGCCTTCCATTCCTTTGATAGAAGCAACGCCCATCTCAGCACACAGGTAAGTATCTTCACCATATGTCTCACCGAATCTTGGCCATAGAGGCATTCTGCCTACGTCCAATACAGGAGCAAAATTCCAGCGTATTCCTGATGCCCTTGTTTCTTTGGCAGTGATCTCTCCTGCAAGTCTTGAAAGTTCAGTGTTTCTGGTAGCTCCCATTGCAATGTTCTGAGGAAGCAATGTTGAATTTAAAGTGAAAGTCACACCGTGAATGGCATCGATACCGTAAAGCACAGGTATCTGGTTAGGAGTTCTTTTGCTTGCATCCTGGATCTGTGTGATGATCTTATGCCAAAGTTCTACGCTGTAAGCGTGATTGATAGCATTCAATATAGATCCTACTTTGTAATCTACCACCGCTTTTTTCAAAAGCGCAGTATCTACTGTACCATCCTGGTTGCTGTAGTCGCCACGGAGAACCACGTTAAGATTTATCTGGGTCATTTGTCCCACTTTCTCTTCGATGGTCATCTTGCTTAAAAGATCTTTTACTTTCTGATCGATCTCGGCAGAAGTCAAAGGCACTTTAGCAGTAGTGGCAGTTGGTTTTCCTTTCTTCTGGCCAAGAGTACTTGTAACCAGTACCAGAAGGATGAGGGAGGAAATTAAAATTGTTTTTAAAAAGTGATTAGTCTTCATATAAGCTTAGAATATTTATAAATACACGATATGCAAATTAATAAAAACCTCTAAAAAAAAAAGTAGAGACGGTCCCGATAGTTATCGGAATCACGTCTCTACCTAAATATTTATATCAGAATATTATGATTACTGTTTTGGGCATTCTTCTAAAGTTACGGCGGTGATATCATCCATGGTTAAAGTACCGGTAAATGCAGGTCCGCCTGGATTCACGAATACTAAAAACTCAACAATTTCCACAGGGTCAACTGCTTCGTTGGATGGCCATGCCTGAGTCCATTTGTTAGAGAAATCATAGTAATATTCTACAAAATTTCCACCAGCAGATACAGTCTTCACAACTGCCTTAGCGTTTGTTACCATACCATTGGCATCTTTAAGGTCAATTCTCACTTTTGGAGAACCGCCTTCAGCCTTCATTTTAATTTTAAGAACAGGAGTTTTTGAAAAATCAACCGCATCAAACTGACGGCCAAAGCACTGATATCCATTTGCCACTGAAGGATTTCCTGCATCAGTGATTTTTATTTTCAGGTTTTCATCTTCTGTTCTTTCAAGAACATACTTTCCTTCATTGCCAGTCCACCAGCTATATATTTCCTGAGAGAAATCATCAATAACAGTTCCATTGGCTTTAGCAATTGAATTGATAGATGCAGGCTTGCCGGAATTTTTCACTTCAGTATTGAAGTCAACCGCAGATCCTACAAGAACAGACAAAACAACTGCCGATATAGTGTTAAGATTCATCATAATTGGTAAGGTTTAAATTATTACTATTTTTTGCTTTTAAAATCTTCGAGACTGATTGCTTTAATTTCATCAATGTAGATGGTTCCGGTATAAGCTTGTCCTCCTGGATTCACAAAGAAAACTACCTCCACTACACCTTCCGGATCTACCTTTTGAACATTGGGCCAGCTCTGCTCAAATTTATTGGTAAAATCGTAATAATAATTAACAAAATCCGTACCACTTTCAATTTTTATGGCTGTAGGGCGTGCATTTGTGGAAAAACCGCTGGCATCCTTAACGTCAATTCTCAAATTTGCCGGCTTTTCGCCCTGCACTTTCACCCGTACTTTCAATACAGGTGTTTTCAGAAAGTTGATCTTATCAAAGCCTCTTCCGAAAGTTTCATATGCCGGACCAGCCTCCTTAAAATCCACCTTCAGCATTTCCTCTTCTTTGGAAAGGGTAACTTTTCCTTCTGCTCCTGACCACCAGTTATTGATATCCTGTCCGCTGAAATCATCAATCAGTTTTGCTTCCACAGATTCTGTGACTACGGTATTGTTGTTGGTATTAGTGTTTACGCTGTCTTTAACCGGGGTAACTGGTTTTTTAGAAGGTATATCACTTTCTTTTACAATGGCGATTTCATCAATAAACAAAGTCCCTGTCCAGTCTGCGGTACCAGGATTAATGAATATCACTATTTTACCTATCGCCTTAGAGTCTACAGGCTCTGGCTTAGGCCAGGCTTGCTTCCACTTATTGTTAAAATTAAAATAGTAATCTCTGTAATCTCCTTTTCTTAATCTTTGTTTGTTCACCCCATCGGCTTGCTTCTCATAAATATCCGCCATGTCCACACGCACATCCGGAGCAAGGTTTCCTTCATAACGCATTCTTATTCTCAATACCGGTGTTTCTGAAAAATCCAGTGCAGGGAATGTCCTTCCGAAAGGAACGTATTTTGAACCAACATTTTTAGAATCTACTCTTAAGGTATCTCCTTTTTTAGAAAGGATAAGATCTGGTGAGGCTGACCACCATACAGATATATCGCCGCCAAAATGATCGAAGTATCCGTTATTGAAAGCTATAGCAGGAATTCCTTTTTGCTCCCCTTCTTCCATAGCGATCTGATGGTTGTCATCCAGTACCTGTGTTTCAAAATATTTACACCCGGTGAGAAAGATCAGGAATACAAGGGAGAATCTTAACAAGATTTCTTTAATAGAAAAATTTGAGTAAACATTGACTGTTTCCTCCTGATCAACGAACTGATTAGAATGACCAACATGATTTTTCAATCGCATTGAAATTTTTGGATTAAGATTCTTTATCATTGTTTAAACAATTTCTCTTTTTATAATTTTTATTTTCTTGGATCAAACGGACCACCAAAAGTTATAACTGGGAAATCCACTATTGCCTCTACAAAATTTCCTTTGGGCGATGAGATCAATCCGAATGTAATATCAGTAATTCTTTTTGGTTCCTTCACGCCATTACCATTTCCACCATTATCTTTGCTAGCTGAAGGCGTAAGATCTGAATATTTAAAAGAAAACAATTTCCAACCCACATGATCTAATGTAATTTGCACCTGAAACTCATCATCAGACTTAGGTGCATGGGTCGTCGCATTGTAGTTCACCAAAGGAGGACCAACATCAACATCGGTATCATTATCATCTTCTCTCGCTCCAAAATTCAACCTGGAATTAGGGTCACCTTTTCCATAAATATATACATTTAGGTATAATGAATCCGGATCGTTAGGAAATTGGGCTCTAAAAGTAGTAACACTTCTAGCTCCACCACCCCCAAAGAAATTAGGCCTAGGCCCTCCATCATTGCTATACCAGTAAAATGATTTTATTCCCTGAACCGACTTCTTAAATATTTCTCCGTCGGCCATTGTAGCTCCATCGGTGATAGTAGCTGCGGAAGAGGGATTATCTCCCCCCGGTGCATCATTGTAAGAAATAAAACCCGCCGTGGTTTCAAAATCCGTTACCACAATATCTTTAAATACTTTGGTTCCTGTCACAGTCACTGAATCTGTGTATTCAAGATTGGATCCCAGGAAAGTAATTTTAGCATCCACTACCTCATTCTTAATAAAAAAGTAAAGTCCGTCATGCGAGCCGTCCCAAAGCCAGGCCGGATTGCTTCCATCAATAGTCTGTGACGTACCGGTAATCGTTTTTACAGCGCCCGATTGTCTTCCGGTCAATATAATTGACCAGGATACTTCATGACTGAAGGCTGCATAGAAAGTATCTTTGTTGTTTGCCGGCACGCTGAAGTTGACAGTAGGATTTCCGACTGTATAACTGCTCACCGTAAAACCTTCAGGAGCTATTTTATAACTCGGACCAACTGATTCCGGTCTTTTGCATTTTACAGCCATAAACCCTATCGCTACAATTACCAGCGAAAGGGTTTTGATTGATTTAAATATGGTTGACTTTTCCATAAGCTCCTTTACCTTTAAAATTAGAATATCATCGTGTAATTCAGGAATAACTGACGGATGTTATAGTTATTCGATCCGTTCTTATTATTAACGAAATCAGCAAAATGTCCTTGCGCAGTGAAATAACTATTCTTTCCGAATCTGTATCTCATTCCAAAAGCCATTACTCCTTCCTTAATATCCAGATCATTATAATCGTATAAGCTCGTTGTGATGTTTGTGTAATCTATGATTTGACCATAGGCATTAAATTGTGGAGCAATAGCTTTACCTCTCGCATTAATCAATTTATAACCGCCTAAAATATCCAATCCCTTATATACTTCCCAGGTCAACCCGGCATCAATCAAAGTACTTTTCAGATCAAGTACGTTGTTACCGCCAAGTTCTGTATCCTCATTTCTGATTCCAAAACTCAAAGCGATTGTTTTTTCAAAATTGATAAGCTTGTGAAGATTGAATAAAGCCCCTCCTTTGATACCTGTGAATTTCCTTGTATTATTATTGGCGCCTACAGGCACTGCTTCATTTAATAAATCAAATATAACATCTGCCTTCAGAAATTTCTCATTATCGCCATAGCTGATGCCGGCGGTGATACCTTTTCTATTAGGAGTTGCTATTCCATAGGGAGTAATGCTATTGTAATGAGGAAGGTATGCCATCAGCAAAGGACTGATGGATAAATTTCTCATGCTCTCATCCGTAAACCTGTCAAATAAACCCGGCTGTCTGATTTGTGAATTATTATCAAAGTCTTTGAAAATCGCAGGGTTCAGACCTGCATCATAAATTCTTCTGGTTTGTGCAGAAGGGCTGCTGAAATCAGGACCAACATTTCTGTACGATGCAAACACCTTCAATGAAAGAGGAAGGTACTTTCCTGAAATACCAAGATCGTAGAAATAATCGTCTTTAGTAACATTTACGCTGTTGGTATCATAACTATATTTTGAAAATCCAATCTCTCCGGTTAAAGCCACATCAATTTTATCGTTGATGTAACCAATTTTATAATCTCCTGTAGTAACGCCGTTGTTATAGTTTGCCAAAGATGAAGAAGCTGTATTCATTACATCTACAAACTTCACCATGGTACCGCCTATCTGAATAAATTTACTTTGCACAAGGCTCACTCTACCTCCGTACAACACTCTGTCAGGCGAGCTGAGAAAATTAGTTCTCCTTGTTCTTGAAGCAAATGTCCGCAGTTCTATTTTTTCAATTCCTTTTCCAAACTTAAGTGTTCCGCTTGCCTGCGCTCCCTGCACCCTCCACTTATTTCCGAAGTTAAAGTTTTCATAATGCACCACGCTTCTTCTGATCGCAAAAACATCTGCTTCATAATCGTGATACACCTCATCAAAATTATAAACCGTATAAGGAGTAAGACCAAGATCGATATCTCCGATTTCATATTTTACAATTTTGGAGATCACTCCATCCAGACGCATTTGTCTGAATGAAAGCTGACTGCCATCGCCATAAAATCCTCCAAATTCATTTTTAACCCTTAAGATAACGCTTGCACGAAGCCCTTCATTAGGCTGAGCATTGATACCAAGATCAAAAATGGTATAACCACCTGTTCCTCTTTTAGCAGAGGCAGTGTCCAGATCAGGTCTGCCGCCTGCAGGATTAGGAGTCAGCAAATTGCCATTGAATCTTTCTGCCGTTACCAATGCTCTTCCAAGACCATTGAAGTAAACTGTCTGTGCATATGATGCAATGTTAGCACCTGCAAGTAAAAATAGTACGATTAAAAAACGCTTATTCATTATAGTTATAAGTGGTTATTTTTAGAAAAATATTTTTAACTCGATTGTACTTTCCATTCCTTTGAATGTATCCTTCGTAAAGTTTTTATCAGAGTGTTCAAACCAGCGATGTCTTAAGAAAAGACCTGCTCTGCCTGAAATATCATAATCCAATCCTACACCATATCCGTACCCGGTCTGATCCACAGGTCGCCCGGCAGGATCAAACTTGATCTGACCTGAAGCATCTGTAATTTTATTTCCTGAAGCATCTGCCAGTTCTGTGCTCATGTTACCGAGCACCCTTTCCCAGCTGAAGAATCCGATCACGGTAACTTTAGGATGCAGGGCATAGAAGGCCATTACTTCTTCGTAGAATGTTCTGATGAATGCCTGGTTGCTGAACTGAGGGATTGCGCTGAATCCTTTCTGAACAGAGTTATAATTCATATAATTGGCAAGAATCAATTCTCTGTTTAAAATTCTGAATTTGTATTTCAATGAAAGATCAAGTGTATTGTATCCTTTTAAATAATCTGTTGAATCTGTAATCCCGATGGTCTCATATGTTCTTCTGAATATGCTCATGATCCTTCCGTACGGACCAAGGTAATTCTGGAAGTAGGCAAATCTTGAACGGGTAAACGAATTGGCTTTATGCCAGAAAGATACAGAGTCAAACATGTTTTGCAATTCCTGGCTCATTCCAGTAGCAATGATTACTTTTAGCTTTCCATAAGAGCCTTCATGCTTTAAATAAGTGCCCCATCTGTTGTTAGTCATCTGGCCGATATCGGTGATTGCTCCGAGGAAAGTAGTAGTTACACTTGCCTGTCCGAAATTGGAAAGATCAGACAAAGCGTGTGTGTTGGCAGAATTAAGTACAGCGCTATTTACGTTCACCACTGATTTGTCAACATAGAAGAACTGAAAGTTAAGAGGTATGAAAGTTAATTCTTTAAATGTTTCAAGGTTGAAATTGAAGCAGGGCGCCCAGTTATAATTGAATCCTAATACATCGCTTTTTCCGGAAACACCTGCATTAGTATAGGTAGAGTCTCCCATTTTTACGGTCTTCGCAAGCACGGAATCCTGATACCTTCCGATTCCACCTTCTATGAAAATTTTAAATTTGTTAAAATTCAATCTGCCGTCAGCCGTAAGAATCTGCTGCTTGATTTTATATTTTCCGGTGGTGTTCGTAAAACCAAACTGACTGAAATAATTTACTCCGATTTTATGTCTCCCTACCCCCTTCTCAAGTCTTCCTGCTGCCATGTTCTTCGGTGTTCTTGCTTTGTAACTCTGGAAACCACCGCTGTTATCTGTCTTACCGTAGAGTGCACTGAACCCAAAACCTAGCGGAAGATTTTTACCTTGTAAAATAAATCCTTGTGTTCCTGTATTTCCCCATCTCGCATCACGTGCGATGTTCTGGTCCCCATAAAATCTGTTATACCTTCCCCATGCAACTCCCTCCGGCTCCCACGGATATCTGTCAAACATATCGTCACGGTACTCATAGTTCCACATGGTGAAGGGACTTAACCTGTACCAATTCACGCCACCTCCTGCAATCAAAGTAAAATCTCCCACTCTTGTATGTGTACCAGCGGTGAACTGCAACACCCTGTAAGCCATTGCTCTTCTTGTAGCAGTGCTGCTTGGACCACCGACTGTAGAGGAGAAAGGCTCATTGAATAAACCTGTCATCTGGTGATCGAAAGCATACTCTAATTTAAAATTGGTATTAACTGTGGGAGCGCCTTCTAATCTTAATAGAAATAAAGGCTCCTGATATCCTGTAATGGCTCCGTTTACTATATCCAAACCATTTAAGGTAATAAGATCTTCTGCTGAAGGCTGGTTAGGATATCTTACAGGTAAATGTCTGTATTGATTAAATGATCTGATGTATCCTGAATATCCAAGACTCTTCCACCTTTTGTAATTGGTTTTTTTAGTTTCAGTAATGGAGGTTAATCCTACAGGTAATTTATAAATGCTGTTGCTCTCTTTGGCTTTCACTACCGTAGTACCGGGTGAAAGCGAACGTACTTCAGAACTGTCTCCCTCTGTGATAGCAAAAACATTTGCAAAGCTGCCAACTAAAAAAAGAATGACTGGAAATAATTTTGTAGTGGTTTTCAACTTATAAAAATTTTTAATTATTAAATCTTTTTGAAATAAGGCAGGGACTATCCGATACCAGAAATATAATTTTTTCCATTTTATTTTATGTTATAATTTAAACTATCCAATGTTGTAATTTAAATTATCCAATTCAATATGGAAGTATTACTATTTAAGTCAATTTTTGAAATATAAATGGAATATAAGCCACAAGTATAGAAATATTTATACTGATTACAAATAAAATTATACGAAAACTTCAGAAATAATCCAGTATTAAGATGTGGAAGTATATATAATTATAGAGTGGGATAAAAAAAGGATGATTAAAAAAATTATCCTTGAGAATAACTATAAATATTATTTTCATGCAAAGCAGGGAATGAAAAACACAAAGACCGCAAAGGTTATTTTGCGGTCTTTGTGTTAAGGACTTCCTGAGAGTGTGAAAATAAACTCAGTAAACAAAAATCTTTTCTGAATGAACTTTTTCTTCTGTTTTGATGATCATCAGGTACATGCCTGGCAAAGCATCCTGGAGATTGATCAAGTGGTTCTGATTTTCTGAAACCTTTACAGCGTTCTGATATACACATCTTCCGGTAGCGTCATACAATACTATTTCTACCTGACCTTCCGGTCTGTTCCAGGAAACATTAAACGATCCTGTATTAGGATTGGGATAAACTTTATAAAGCATATCTGAAATATTTACCGTAGCGATGTGAGAATAACTATACTCTCCATTGATATCTACCTGCTTCAAACGATAAAATAAAATATCGCTTTGTAAAATATTCATATCTTCATAACTATACGAAAAGGCTTCATTCAGATCTCCGGATCCATTTACCTTACCAATAGGATAAAAAGTTTCTCCATCTATACTTTTCTCTATCAGAAAATAGTCATTGTCTTTTTCAAATCCAGTCTTCCAGGTTAAAACAATATTCTTGTTGCTTTTTTCTGCTTTGAATGAAAGCAGTGTAACAGGAAGAGGGTTGTCAACGCATAATAATTCGGAAGTGCGGCAGTATCCTGTATTGCAATTAGCGCCGCTTCCCGTAGCAGCAGCGGAAATATCATCCACCATTGCTGAACCGTTGTTATAGGTCCATGCCATTGTCGCATCAGCTACCGTGCCCCCATATCTGTATTGCGACTGGGGAAGACATGCGCCTCCTCCCAGGGCACATGCATAAGTTCCAAATACATCTACCTGACTGTTGGCAGGCTTCACACCGTTCACAGAGACATAAGGAGTTCCTCCAACCCCCACTATGGTAAATGTTGCCGGACATCCGAATCCGTTGTTGCCCTGATTGGCTCCGCAATTAAGGTCTATCGCTTTTTCGCCATTGCAGTACATGCTGTTCCATCTCATCTCGACAAAATCTCCCTGATATACATTTACGCCATTACCAACATTATTGGAAATAATATTCTGATTGGCCATGCTTCCTATTCTTACCCGCAGCGTGCCTGTCCCTGCAAAAACTCCATTGCCGCCCAAAGCATTACCTCCTGCATTCTGCTGTCCGCATGCGCCGCCGGTCGGACCAACCCCAATGGAATTTCCAAGGATAGTAACATCAGTACATCCAAAAATATAGATCCCTGCGTTGGAAGCAGTTCTTTTTCCCTTATTGAATCCAATATAATTTCTGTCGCCAGCAAGTGTTCCGCCTATAGTAATATTAGTCGGACCACTTTCAAGGTGAATACCATTATTATGATTTCCGATGTTCGCCCCATTGGGAGCTACTCCCACATAATTTCCTTTGATGGTAATGTTCAGCACGGTAGCATTCACCGCACAGCTGATACCTCCCCCATAAGTTGCAGGGTTTCCATTGTTACCGTTATCGCCTACCACATTTCCTGAGATAGTAATTCCGTTGGCACGATTGAATAAATATATACCGTAAAATTTATTTCCGCCCAGCGCATAAGAAGCATCTACGCCGATGTAATTATTAATAATGCTTCCTGAATAATTTGCCGTTGCGTCCATAGAAACTCCGCAATCATCCACCGCATTGGCTCCTGCCTTTCCGTTGTTGCATATGATATTACCCTGAATCAGCAAGCCTGTTCCTCCCGCCTTCATATGTATGCCGGATTTGTCATTTCCAAAAGCAGTTGCAGCTGCGCTACCTGCGGCATTGACCCCGATTTTATTATTCTGAATTGTGAGATTGTTGGTTGTTCCACTCAACACATTAATGCCGTAGCCATCCGGAACTCCTCCTCTGCATGAAGCGATGACATTGTTATCAATAAGCACATTATCGGAGCTGTTCAATTGTATTCCTTCCCCACTGCTGCCTGCAGAATTTAAAACAGTCATTCCCGTAATATCGGTTCCGATAAAATTATTCTGAAATTGCAAACCCGATGAAGTGCTGATGTTGACCAAACCCGTTCCCATGCTTCCGGCATTAAATCCGGAAATAACATTGGGCTGCCCGCATGCCGGACCGCCGACGATGCAATTGGTGCAGTTCTGAATGACTAGATAATTATTGCCAGGACTTCCCCCTGCGCCGGCTGAGCCGTTGTTGCTTAAATTAAACCAGCATCCATGCATGGTGATTCCTGCACCGCCTAAAAGCACCACGTGATCCCTGAAAGATATTGCCCTCAACGTTGAATTGGCGCTTACTGTAAAATCATTAAAACCCAATCCGACTATTATAATCATCGGTCCTGTCGCACAATTGTATCCTGGAGCAGTGGCGCCGTCAATAGTCACGTTAGTAGTAGTTAAGTCTGTAAGAGGAGAAACGAGTGTAAAAACAAAAGGACCCGCTCCGAGCAGGCCGGAAAAAGAAATGGTATGCGGGCCTGCGCCTGCATTTGCTTGTGTGATAGCCCAACGGATCGTACCTGCTACAGGCGCACCAAAATTATCACCTGTATTATCCACAATGAAAGTTGCCGAAGAAGCGCTTTGAATGCTGAAAGCCATCAGCAACATTGTGATCAGCGAATGAATATTAAGTTTTCTCATATGATTCCACATCAGACATTATTGTTAAACTGTCTATATAGATTATATAATAAAAGAGAAAATGGAAGTAACCGTTTAAGATGGAATATTTGGATTTTCAGAAAGAAATGAGAGAAAAAAGACTCACCTATATCACACTTTAAAACCTGAAAAGTATTGTTATTTTTAAATTTTGGAGGATTACTAACAAAAGTCGTCCTATATAAGTACCAAGACAACCTGGCATAGGCCAGCTAAGAATTTTTAACCTTACTGAATAAAATTAATTGGCTACATTTTACCGAAGCAAAAAAAAGATGTTTTTATTCAATC
>JAIERY010000022.1 GCA_019746425.1 Cytophagaceae bacterium | reverse complement strand
AGCTATTTGCGGCGGCGCAGGCAGTTTTCTATTAAAAGATGCTATTAGGCAAGGCGCTCAGGTGTTTGTAAGCGCCGATTTCAAATACCATGAATTCTTTGATGCCGAAAACCGGATCGTAATAGCCGATATAGGCCATTACGAAAGCGAAGTTTTCACAAAAGAATTAATTTATGAGCATTTGAATGAAAAATTCGCTAATATTGCACTCGTTTTATCTGAAACAGTAACAAACCCGTTAAGATACCTTTAATAAATGGAAATCAGTGTTGCCCAAAAACTAGAAGCCCTAGTTAAATTACAGAAGATCGATTCAAAGTTAGACGAAATTAAAAAAGTCAGAGGAGATCTACCCGAAGAAGTAAGAGACCTGGAAGATGAACTAGAAGGTTATGAAACCAGAGTCAGCAAGTATGAATCAGATATTGTAAACCTTGAAGAGGAGATCAAGAAAAACAAGCAGGGAATCAAGGATGCGCAGAAGAATATTAAAAAATACGAAGATCAGCAGAAGAACGTAAGAAACAACCGCGAGTACGATGCGATCACGAAAGAAGTCGAGTTACAAAATCTTGAAATTCAGATTTCTGAAAAAAGAATCAAAGAATCACAAAACAGGATCGAGAAAATAACGGATGAAATAGAGAATACTAAAAAAGTATTGTCTGAGAGAAAGAAAGATCTTAAGAGCAAAAAAGGCGAACTTGATGTGATCATCAACGAGAGCCAGGACGAAGAAGCAAAACTTAACAAAGAGAGAGACAAGGCTGCGAAGACGATTGAAGAGAGACTTCTTAACTCCTACAATAAAATCAGATCAAATGCATTGAATGGCCTGGCAGTGGTTTCCGTAAAAAGAGATGCCTGCGGCGGATGTTTTAATACCGTGCCTCCTCAAAGACAAGTGGACATCAGAGAAAAGAAAAAGTTGATCGTTTGCGAGCATTGCGGCAGAATTTTCGCTGATGTAGAAGCCCCTGTATTGGAGCCATCATCTAAAAAATAAAAGCTTGAATACATTTCGAAATAAGATATTTCAAAAAAGGGTGAATTTTTTCCACCCTTTTTTTATTCTTTTATTTCTTGTTCCTCTCTCCTCTCCCGCTTCTTTTGATTTCAATACCAAACTTGAAAAAGCATATTCCGAATTTTTAAAACTTAAGATCAGCGGCGGACAAAAACTTGCCGATGAGGCCATCAGGGAAAATCCTGATAATGGCATAGCCATCTACATGTCCAACTATGCAGAGATCATCAGCATATTCATTTCAGAAGACAAAGCTTTATATGAAAAGCTTAAAAAGAACGAGGACTTAAGAGTAAAGAAAATATCCCAGCTAAGTAAAAGCTCTCCCTATTATTTATTTACTCAGGCTGAAATAAGACTGCAGTGGGCATTTGTAAAATTAAAATTCGGCGATGAGGTAAGTTCTGTTTTAAATGTGAGGCAGGCATATAAGCTTCTCGAGCAAAATATGAAAGCATATCCTGACTTTCTTCCCAATAAAAAAACCATGGGCTTATTAAATATCCTCATCGGCTCTGTCCCTGACAAATATGTTTCTCTTTTGAACCTTGCAGGAATGAATGGTGATGTGAATCAGGGTTTGCAACAATTGGAAGAAGTGGCAAACTCCACAAGTCCTTTTAAACTGGAAGCCCGTATTTATAAGATCATGGCAGAAAATTATATTCTCCGCAACCAGGAGAAGGACTTCAATGAAATAAAAAATTTATACGATACCCATACAGATAATCTTCTGGTGTCTTTTCTCTATGCATCTGTTTTACTGAAAAATGCTCAAAGCGATGATGCTTTAAAGATCTTAAACGCCAAACCTGCCGGCCCGGAATATTATGCATTCCCTTACCTTGATTATATTACAGCGGAAATATATTTATTCAAAGCTTCTTACAAACAATCACGTGATGCTTACAATAAATTTCTATCTGTATACAAAGGAAAAAATTTCATCAAGGATACTTATTATAAAATACTTCTTACTTATTGGCTCAGCAATGATGAAGCAAATGCCAGGCTATATTTTGATAAAATTTTAAACAGTGGACAAACTGTCTATGACGCAGACAAGCATGCGCAGAAGTTTGCAGAAAATAAAGAACTACCGGATAAAATTCTTATGAAATCCAGGCTGTATTTTGACGGAGGATTTTACCAGCAGGCGCTTGAAACCATTAACACGTTTTCAATCAATACCAGCAACAATAAAAACCTTATTGAATATTATTACAGAAAAGCCCGGATCTTTCACCAGATGGATAATTACTCCAATGCCATTTTATTTTACCTGAAGACCATAGAATTATCGAAAAACACCAACTACTATTTTGCTCCCAACTCTGCGCTCCAGATGGGATATATTTATAAGGATCAAAACAATAAAGAACTCGCAAAGATATATTTTAATAAAGCCTTATCTTACCAGAACTATGAATACAAAAACACTATAGACAATAAAGCCAAGGCTGCGTTGAACGAATTAAAGCAGGCAAATCGCTAACTCTATGAAATTTTCTTAACTGCATGCAGATAAAAATATTTGATATAGAAAATGATTTTAAATTAAAGGCCTTGCGCTGGGCCAGTAAATTTGAATGTCTTTCCTTTTTAAATTATGGTGAAGTAAAATATCCTTACGGAAATTTTCCCTCTATGCTCGCGGCAGGCACTACCGGCAAAGCAGTTTTGGGAAACACCAATTCATTCGAAGCCCTGAAAAATTACCGGAATAAAAATCAAGACTGGTTGTTTGGTTTTTTAAGCTATGACTTAAAAAATGAAATAGAAAAACTAAGCAGTAAAAACAGAGATATTCTCAATATCCCGAATATATTTTTTTTCGAGGCTCAACACCTCTTCTCCTTTCATACTAATACTGTAGAAATCAAATCTTACGATAATCCTGATAATATCTTTCAGGAAATTTTAAAAACATCTGCTGCCAATACCTTTCCTTCTCAACCCATAACCATACAGCAAAAAGTAAGTAAGGCTGAGTACATAGATAAAGTAGAAAAAATAAAAAAGCATTTACTTGAAGGAGATATCTATGAGCTTAATTATTGCATGGAGTTTTTTGCAGACAATTGCGAGCTGGATTCTTTAAATACATTCATAAAATTAAATGAAATCTCTCCCATGCCCTTTTCGGCATATATGAAGCTAAAAGACTTATACCTGATCTCTGCTTCTCCGGAAAGATTTTTAAAGAAAGAAAATAACAAGCTCATATCTCAGCCCATCAAAGGAACTGCAGCGAGAGGGAAAAATGAAAAAGAAGATGAGGGTATAAAAGAGAAATTAAAAAACAGCGAAAAAGAAAGAGCTGAAAATATGATGATCGTCGACTTGGTCAGAAATGACCTTGCCAGAAGCTCTGAGTCGGGTTCTCTGACAGTGGATGAGCTCTTCGGAATTTATACTTTCAAACAGGTACACCAGATGATATCTACCATATCATCACACATCAAAAAAGATATTCATTTCGTCGATGCCATTAAAAATGCTTTTCCTATGGGAAGCATGACGGGTACCCCTAAAATTAAAGCCATGCAACTGATAGATCATTATGAAAAATCACGAAGGGGATTATTTTCCGGTGCTGCAGGTTATATCACTCCGGAAGGCGATTTTGATTTTAATGTAGTAATCAGGAGCATTATTTATTCCGCTTCCAAAAAATATCTTTCTTATCAGGCCGGTAGTGCTATTACTTATGATTCGGATGCGGAAAAGGAATATGAGGAGTGTATGGTGAAGGCCGAGACGATGAGGAAGGCTTTAGAGTCCACAGTCCACGGTCGATAGTCCACAGAACAGTGCTTACACTCTCATGTTATAAGATTAATTTATTTATCGGATAATGTTTATTTTTACCCGATTAGAAAAATATGAAAGAGTTATTTCGCAGAAAAAATATTGACGCTATCATTTCTGAGAGCAGTGCTTCCGAAGGAAATTTAAATGCAGGACTTCAGCGCAATTTAAAGCTTCGTGATCTGACTTCTATGGGCATTGCTGCTATCATCGGGGCAGGGATATTCGGAACCATTGGAACTGCTGCTGCTGACGGCGGACCTGGTGTTTCATTACTCTTTGTTTTCACCGCCATTGCCTGTTTGTTCTCTGCATTATGCTACGCACAGTTTGCCTCCTCCATTCCCATTGCCGGAAGCGCTTACACTTATGCTTACACTTCATTTGGAGAAATCATCGCATGGATCATTGGCTGGGACTTGCTGATGGAATATGCCATAGGCAATGTGACTGTGGCCATTTCATGGTCAGATTATTTTACTTCTTTTTTATCCGGACTAAATATTCATCTGCCTGAATATTTAACTATGGATTATCTTTCAGCTTACCGTGCAGCCAGCGAATATGACAATATCCGGAATGCAGTTCCTCCGGTGAGCGAAGCTTATACCGCATGGATAAATGCTCCAAAGATCGCGGGGTTCAGATTCATTGCCGACATACCGGCTCTTGCCATCAATATCATTATTACCTGGCTGGTTTATATCGGAATCAGGGAAACTAAAAACACAGGGAACCTTCTCGTGCTGCTAAAGATTGCCATCATTCTATTGGTAATTATTGCCGGGGCATTTTATGTCAATCCTAACAACTGGTCTCCCTTCGCGCCCAATGGTGTTGGCGGAATTTTAAAAGGTGTCTCTGCTGTCTTCTTTGCATATATAGGATTTGATGCTATCTCCACTACCGCGGAAGAGTCTGTCAATCCACAGAAAGATCTTCCCAGGGCGATGATTTATGCACTGGTTATCTGCACGGTGCTTTATGTGGTCATCACCTTGGTGCTCACAGGTATGATGCAATATAATTTATTGGCTGTGGGTGATCCGCTCGCTTTTGTTTTTGAAAAAGTTGGATTGAATTCATTGTCCGGGATTATAGCAGCAGGCGCCATTATTGCCATGACCAGCGTGCTGATCGTATTTCAGTTGGGCCAGCCGAGGATATGGATGAGCATGAGCAGAGATGGATTATTACCTAAAGCTTTTTCAAGAATTCATCCTAAATATAAAACGCCTTCTTTCTCTACCATTGCAACGGGCATTGCTGTAGGTATACCGATTTTATTTTTTAACCTGAAAGAAGTAACGGATTTAACCAGCATAGGAACCTTGTTTGCTTTTGTGTTGGTATGCGGAGGAATTTTAGTTAAGGCACCTGAGACAAAAAATGGGAAAGGATTTAAAGTACCTTATATCAATAGTAAGAGGTGGATGCCGTATTTACTTTTTACAGCATGGTTTATTGCGCTTTGGAAATTCAGAAATGTTACTTTTGATTTTTTTACAAATCTTTTTACCTATGGCAGCTGGGAAACATTTCATCACAAAATCCCAATATTACTATTCCTGATCATCACTTTAATCCTGATAATTCTTTCATATATAAAAAGACTTTCTCTTATACCAGTTCTCGGACTGATTACTAATTTATTTCTGATGAGTCAATTAGGAGTAACCAACTGGCTGAGATTCCTGATCTGGCTGGTAATCGGATTGGTCTTGTATTTCTGTTATGGATATCAAAAAAGTAAACTCAACAATTCTCAATTTTGAATTATAAATTCTCAATTAATTTAAGATTGAGAATTTAGAATTAAGAATTAAGAATTAATTAAGCTTTCTGAAACAGATAAAATCTGTAAGTCTTATACTTGATAAAGTTCTTTCCGTTTCTCTCTCCTTTGAAATGCTTGTTCTGCATCTTATCTAATTTCTTCTTGTACTTCCACTTGATGAATTTTGCAACCCATGGAAACCTGTCTTCCACCAATAAGAAAATAAGATTATAAATAGGAAGAAGCACTTCCATAGACAAAGCATTTACCAGGTCAATGGTCGGTGCTGTTTCATTGGTAATATCCTGTTCTTTTATAAGCTTTACCGGATATTTTTTAATCACTTGTTCAAACTCTTTGAATTTATGTCCGCCGCCTAGAGGACTCTTTCCTTCTGCTTCTGTCTGGAAGAAATCACAGATCATGATATGTCCGCCGGGATTTAAAGCATTTAAAGAATTGGTAAAGGAATTATCCATAGGAATGTACTGGAAGCTTTCGCTGAAAAGTATCATATCGTACTTTTTATCCGTCTTCACCTCTTCAAATTTACTTTGATAGATCTGTACATTATTTCCAAGAATGGTTCTTGCATGGTTGGTAAGAATAGTACCCGGAGATACACAATCCACCTGATATCCTTTTTTAATAAGCTCGGAGGCAAATTTTCCTGATCCGCAGCCAACATCCAGAATAGTTTTGGTGCCTGCAGGAATATGTGACATTAAAAACTCTGCATAATTCTGCTGTGCCTTGGCCAGGTTGGCGATATCAGTCTGTAGTCCGCCTGAAAATAAACCATAATGAAGGTATTCGGTCTTTAAAAAATGCTTGAAAAAAATCAGGCCTATTTCCAGTCCGACTTCTTTAGAATCTACTTTTCTATTCTTTTTTCCCATGGATTTAATATAAAGAAGGCGCAAATCTAACAATAAACCATGATTAATCAATAGAATTTAAAGTTCCAGGGACAAAAAGGTCAAAAAAAGGTTATTTAATAAAAAGTTGTTTTGAGATTGAGAATTCTATGAGAAAAATGATTTTTATCCTGTTGCTGTTGCATGTAATAACCGGGTGTGATAAAAAGGATGATAATAAAAAAGATAAGCCTTTCACCGAAAAAATAACTTCCCTTTTTAAAAAGAAAATTGAAACAGAATTTACAGACAGCCTTGCGGTAGAGAAATTTTTATCTGTACATCCTGAGTTCAAATCACAGCAGGTAAAAATCCATAAATTTTATTCCCGGAGAAATTACCAGCTGGCCTGGTCGGATAAAGGAGAATTTCTCCCACAGGCAGATATGTTCGTCAACCTGGTAAGAGATTACAGTACCGATGGGCTGGATACTTTTCCTGATAACAACATCAGTCAGAAATTAAAGGATACCAAAGAAGCAAGAAAGCCTCATAGGGAAGAAGTATCCGCCATGAGAAAAGATCTTGACATGCTGCTGACCGCATCTTTCTTTCAATATTCCAGAAAAATATGGAGAGGAAATGTTGATCCGCAGAATGATAACATGGAATGGTTTATTGACAGAAAAAAAATAAAATTCGGAAAGACACTGGATATTATTCTCGCAGATAAAGAAAATGAAGATCCTTTTAAAGACTTCTCTCCTCTTCACAAAGAATATTACCAGTTAAAAGCTCTACTGATAAGGTATAAAAAAATGGAGAGTGCGGGAGGCTGGGCAAAAGTTTCTTTAGGTTCAACAGAGAAATTACAAAAAGGTGATACTTCTGCCACTGTAATCACTCTCAGAAAAAGACTTCATGCAGAAGGAGACTTAAGTACTTTAACCAATGATTCTATGTTTGATGCAGACGTAGAAACGGCAGTAAAAAAATTTCAGAGAAGAAATGGTTTAAAAGAAGATGGAATTGTAGCAGGAGAAACCATCAAAGAAATGAATGTTTCTATCCAGGAAAGAATTAATCAGATCATCGTGAACATGGAGAGATGGCGATGGGTGCCTGATAAGATCAGCAATAATTATATCTGGGTAAATATACCAGAGTTCAGATTACATGTCATTGAAAATGGAAAAGAGGCATGGGGCATGAATGTGATTGTAGGAAAAGCCGCCACCTACACTCCTATTTTCAATGATGAAATAGAATACATAGTCATGAGTCCGACCTGGAATGTACCAGAGACTATTAAAAGAGATGAGTTAGTGCCGAGCGTTAAAAAAGATTCTGATTTCCTGGCAAGGCAGAACATGGAGGTCCTGGTGAGTAATAAGCCGGTGGATCCACAATCTATCGACTGGAATAATCTGTCAGAAAAAGACCTCAGGAAAATGAGCTTCCGACAAAAACCCGGAAGCGGAAATGCTTTAGGCCATGTGAAATTTTTATTTCCGAATGAATTTGATGTGTATTTACATGACACCCCTGAAGGGCATTTATTTTCCCAGGCAGAAAGAGATTTCAGTCATGGTTGCATAAGAATACAGGAACCTCAAAAATTTGCTGAATATCTTTTGAAAAATGATCCTTCCTGGACAAAAGAAAAAATATCCAGGGCTATGCACAACGGGCAAGAGCAATTTATAAAACTGAAAAAGAAAACTCCTGTATATATCGTTTATTTTACTGCCTGGATGGATAAAAAAGGACAAGCCAACTTCAGGGAAGATCTATACAAGCATGATGAAAAACTGGCGAAGGCTTTTTTTGAAAATTAAAATAAAATATCAGGCTTAACGTCTATTAACTTAGTGCATAAAAATCCCTGACAATCTGTCATATTTTTGGCTTTTTTTATATATTTGTAGCTCAAATTGAGGAATCAGAGATATTCATGAAACAGGTAATTAAAGACTTAGAGATTATTTCCCCGGGAGAAAAAGCAGCATGTGAGGTTCCAAGGATTTCGGAGGAACAAAATACGGGCAAAAGCAGGAAGTTATATATAGAAAGCTACGGCTGCCAGATGAATTTTTCTGACAGCGAAATAGTCATGTCCATCATGAAAGACAATGGCTTCGATACTACTTCCAATGCAGAGAATGCCGATGTGATTTTTTTAAATACCTGTTCGATCAGGGACAATGCCGAGCAAAAAGTAAGAAACAAGCTGGCTAATTTTATTGTCTATAAAAGGCAAAAACCTTCTCTCCTCATTGGCGTGCTTGGGTGCATGGCAGAAAGATTAAAATCCAAGTTGCTGGAAGAGGAAAAACTTGTTGACATGGTGGTTGGCCCCGATGCCTATAGAGACCTTCCCAATCTTATTGCAGAAACAGACGAAGGAAATAAAGCGGTAAATGTTTTCTTATCACGCGAAGAAACATATGCAGACATCAATCCGGTGCGTCTTACAGGAGATGGAGTGTCTGCCTTTATTTCTATCATGAGAGGCTGTGATAACATGTGCTCCTTCTGTGTAGTGCCATATACACGCGGACGGGAAAGAAGCCGTGACCCCTACTCTATTGTACGCGAAGCAGAAAATTTATTTAAGGAAGGGTATAGAGAAGTAAGCCTGCTCGGACAAAATGTAGATTCCTACAAATGGATTTCTGAGAATGGAAATGAAAAAATAAACTTTGCACAGCTCCTGGAAAGGGTTGCACTGGTTAGTCCTTTGTTGAGAGTGAGATTCTCTACTTCCCATCCTAAGGATATGACCGACGAAGTATTGCATACCATGAAGAAGTATGATAATATCTGTAAGTATGTGCACCTGCCTGCGCAAAGTGGCAATGACAGGATCCTGGATATTATGAACAGAACCTATACCAGGGAATGGTACCTTGATAGGATTCATGCCATCAGAAGAATTCTCGGAGATGACTGCGGAATATCTACCGATATGATCACCGGCTTTTGTACAGAGACTGAAGAAGAGCACCAGGACACTTTGTCATTAATGGAATATGTGAAATACCATTTCGCATACATGTTTGCATACAGCGAAAGACCAGGCACGCCGGCAGCCAAAAAATTAAAAGATGATATTCCGGAAGATGTAAAACAAAGAAGATTAGAGGAAATCATTGCATTGCAATGCAAGCACTCTTTGGAGCTGAATAAGAGGGAAATAGGCAAAATTCACAAGGTGCTGGCAGAAGGAGTTTCTAAAAAATCAGATGAATTTTTAAAAGGCAGAAATACATTTAATACAACCGTTGTATTTCCGAAAGGCAATTATAAAAAAGGAGATTATGTGGACGTGCTGATCAAAGATTGTTCACAAGGCACACTTTTTGGAGAACCAGTAAACTAGTGCAGAGTGCTGAGAGATGAGTACAGAGGATCTCATCTCTCAGCACTATGTACTCAGCACTAATTTTTATGGCTAACAACATTGACATACAAAGCATAAAACAAAAATTCGGGATTATCGGAAATGCTCCTGCGCTCAATCATGCGATTGAAGTAGCAGTTCAGGTAGCAGCGACCGATATGACTGTTTTAATCACAGGAGAAAGCGGAAGCGGGAAAGAATCATTTTCCAAGATCATTCATTCATTAAGCCATCGTAAGCACGGGCAATTCATTGCCATCAACTGCGGCGCAATTCCCGAAGGAACCATTGACTCAGAGTTATTCGGACATGAAAAAGGTTCTTTCACCGGCGCGCAGGAAGCAAGAAAAGGATATTTTGAAGTAACAGATGGCGGGACATTTTTTTTAGATGAAATCGGCGAGATGCCATTGGGGACACAGGCACGCTTACTGCGTGTGCTGGAGAATGGTGAGTTTATACGCGTAGGATCTTCTAAAGTGCAAAAGACCAATGTACGTGTAGTGGCAGCAACGAATGTCAACCTGTATGAAAATGTGCAGAGAGGAAAATTCAGAGAAGACTTATACTACCGTCTTAATACTGTACCGATATTCGTGCCGCCTCTGAGAGAGAGGGGCAATGATATTGAGCTGATCTTCAGAAAATTTGCCTCTGACTTTGCAGACAAATACAAAGTGCAGCCTATTAAGTTACAGGAAGAAGCGAAAGAAGTACTTTTAAAATTCCGTTTCCCGGGCAACATTCGTCAGCTGAAGAACCTGGTAGAGCAGATTTCGGTGCTGGAAACCAACAGAGAGATCAGCAAAGATACACTCGAAAAATATTTACCTGCTACTCAAAGCCTGCCTGTATTGATCAATGAAAAAAGAGCTGCGACAGGAGACGATTTTACAGAGAGAGATCTTCTTTACAAAATTCTTTTTGATATGAAAAAAGATGTAAGCGAGCTCAAAAAGCTTGTACTCAATCTTCTTCAATCGGGAGGTTACGGATCTCAGGTATTACAGGATCATAAAGATCTTTTTGGCGATGTGTCGGATGGAATATCTGTGGCACATGAACCGGTAAAAAATCCTTACCTGCTTTCATCCAAAGAAGCCAAAGAACCGATCATTATCCATCATGATAAAATAGAAGATATTTCTCATGAAACAGAAGAAGAATCTTTATCTCTTGAAGACAAAGAAAGAGAAATGATCATGAAAGCCTTGAAGAAAAACAACAATAAAAGAAAATATGCAGCGCAGGACCTTGGTATTTCCGAGAGAACGCTATATAGAAAAATAAAACAGTACGAAATAGAAGAATAATTAAAAGTTGAATTTTGAATGTTGAATTATGAATTGGATATTTAAAAAAATGTCAGAGGTTAAAAATCAAAAATTAGAAATCAGAAATAATAATTTTGTTAATTCGGACCAGCTTTCTGCATCGCATAAATTTATTCAACATTCAAAATTCAACATTCAAAATTTATTATTAATTGTCATTCTGATAATAGTGAGTTCCTGCGGTGTCTATAATTTCACCGGCGGTGGTACCGGATGCGCCAAAACTATTTCCATACAGAATTTTTCTAACGAAGCCGGCGGAGGGCCGGCGAATTTAAGTCAGCTGCTTACTGAAAAGCTCAGGGATTATTATCAACAGAATACTAAACTTTCGTTGGTGAATACATTGGGTGATTGGCAATTTGACGGAAGGATTACAAGATATGAAGTATTACCCCTGGCTCCTACTCAAAATGAAAAAGCAGGCTTGAACAGGCTAACGATAAAAGTTGCCGTTAATTTTATCAACACCAAAGAAACCGATGCATCCTGTCAGAATGAAGTAAAAAGCTGCGAAGGATGTGAATTTTCTTTTTATGAAGATTTTCCTCAAAACCAGACACTCTCCCAAGTAGAGGCTGATCTTGTGAATAAAATTTCTGACAGAATAGTTTTTGACATTTATACCAAAACCACTTCCAATTGGTAAATAATTATCCTATTTTTAAGCAAAGCATTTTTAACGGGCTGATTACAATCGAATGAATAAGCAAACCTTTCTTCAACTATTAAAAAACCCTGCAGAATTATCAAAGAATGATCTTGAAGGACTGGAAGAAGTGCTGGCAAATTTCCCTTATTGCCAGGCAGCTCATATTCTTAACGCCAAAGGCACCAGCGACCAGGGTAAAATGCTTGCCGAGCAGAAAGTAAGAAAAGCGGCGGTATATTCTTCTGAAAGAAAAAATTTAAAGCATTTATTAGAGAAGAAGGAAGAGAAAGCGAAAGCTTCGGAAATTATTTTCTCCGCAATACAAGCAGATATTATACCCGAAAAAAAACCCACCGAGCCAAAACAAGAGCCTTTCCAAGCGGAAAAAATAAACTATGAGAAAACGAAAGAAATAAAACCGGTTCTTATTCAAGGCGATTTAAAGAAAGAACAAGTTAAAGCGGATGAATCCAGGTTAAAAAAGGATCAGTTCTTTCAGGAGCTTGAAGAGAACTTAAGAAACCTCCATAACCTCAAGATAAAAGCAGCGCTTACAGGCGAAAACAATGCAGTCAAAAAAAGCGCTAAAGCACAGACGACTGCAAAATCTGATGAAGTTCAGAAGGCCAAAGAATTAATTCCGGAAAAGATAAAAGAACATATACCAGGGGATATATTATTTTCCAGCAGGCTTGATGAAGTTTTAAATAAGGAAGAAGAGAAAAACAACGCTAATACTACGAATGAAGCAGAACTTTTATTAAATTATCTTTCTTTTCTGGAAACCAATAAAAAATCAGCTGTGAAGGATAAAAAGAAGACCGAGGAAATTATCGACAAGTTCATTAATGAAGAACCTTCCATTCCTCCTTTAAATACGAGAAATGTTCCTGAAGAAGCAGAAGACAAAGCCGCTGAAAGCTATA
>JAIERY010000323.1 GCA_019746425.1 Cytophagaceae bacterium | reverse complement strand
CGTTTTTTATACTTCCTATTAAAGGCTCAAACACCATTCCCGGAATAAATCAATCCAGAATTCATTTATCCCTATAAAATTTAATACATGTTTGATTTTAAGATAATGTGGAGAAAATATAATTATTCCGGTTTGATTATTAGCAACTTATGCATACATTACCTTACCAAAAAATGCATTTTTATGAAAAATATGAAACAAACATTACTTATTGCCTGCTTTGCCCTATTGTGTTTCTCTGCCCTTTCCCAGGATGTCAAGCTTCTCAAAAATGGTGTCGTTATGAAAGACGGCAAACCTATGGGAGCTGATAAATCCGGCGTACTTACCCCTTTAGAAGAAGATGTAACTCTGGGTAACGGAACTGTAGTCTCCAAAACCGGTGAATATAAATTACCCGGCGGAAAAAAATTGAAATTAAAAAATGGAGAGGCCTTCAATGCCAATGGAGACATGCTGGTACTTGAAGATGAAATGATTTCCATGGATGGATATGTAATGAAAGATGGCGCCTTAATGCAGGTGAAGGGCGGCATCATGACTGCCCAGGATCAGGATGTAGACTTTGAATCAGGTGATAAGCTCATGAAGGATGGAACCATCATGAGAAAAGACGGCGCTACTATGGTATTGCGCGATGGAGAGATGATCAGTTCAAAAGGAGAAGTGATGAGAAGAAAAGATGATCTGTTAAATATGGATGGCGTAACTATGAGAAATGGAAAGATGATGAAATGGGAAGCCAATAAATTGATTGCCGTTGATAAAGAAATTGCACTCAGCAACGGAGCTAAAGTGGCTCCCAACGGGACCATTACTATGAAAGATGGTTCTAAGCTTACCCTCAACAACGGAGAGATCTTCACTTCCAAAGGAGAAATTGTAATTGCAAAATCAGATCTGCTTTCTGATGCATTGATCAAGCGAGACGGGAATATGATGCTTTTGCAAAACGGAAAAGTAAAAACGCTTAGCGAAGATATGACCCTGCCTAATGGTTCTGTCATCTCTTCCAAAGGAATACTTTCTACCTCCTCAGGAAGTAAAATAATTCTGAGAGAAGGCGACGTGGTATCTATGAATGGAGATATTTTCATATCAAAAATCGGCAAACTGGACGATGGCGATGTCGCCCAAAGAACAAGCAATGATCACATGTTTTTTGAAGCGGGCAAAGTAATGATGGTGAAAGACGGACAAACCCAGGTGCTTTTACACGACATGACTATGCCGAATGGAAATAAAGTTCTTAAGACCGGACAAATCGTCAAAAAAGATGGAAGCAAATATGCCTTGAAAGAAGGGGAAAGAATTGACATGAACGGAGAGATTATGCAGGATAAAGATAAACAAGCGGCAGACGAAAGGAATCACGTGGGAATGAAAAATGGTAAAATGTACATTGTCAAAGAAGGAAAAGAACTTCCCCTTGTAAGCGATGTATACCTTGCAGACTGGTCTAAAGTATTGCCTGATGGAAATCTTGTAAAAGAAAACGGGCAGAAAATTCAAATCAAAGAAGGAGAAAGATTTAATATGGACGGTGTACCGATGGCTAAACTTGCTGGTACTGCAACCACTGCTGCAGCTACCGATTGTCTCACTCTGAAAGGGGGCAAGATGTGTATCGTGAAAAGCGGGCAAACACTTCCTATGACCAAAGAACAGGTAATGCCAAACGGATCGAAAGTTATGCCGAATGGAACAGTACTCAAGAAAGACGGTAAAACTATAACATTGAAAGAAGGAGATAAAGTGGATATGAAAGGAGAATATATCCCTAAGCAATAAGTCCCCTTTTAACTAGCTAATAAAAAGCCGCCGACTGGTGGCTTTTTTATTTTTAATCGTAAATTGATTGGATTACTAAATTCAGTTGCCTTGCTCATTCGCATACTTTTCGCTCCACGGCCGCTGGGCCGCGTGCAGGCACATGAAGGGCTTGCGAATGTGCGTCTTTGTTCGTGCTTGATTTTTCTTTGGTTCTTTCTTTGTATCAAGACAAAGAAAGTAACATATATCAGTGGCGTGAAAACAGTAGTATAGATAAATCCAACCCAATGTTCATTTTCTCTCTTATTTATTATATTTAATTCTCATATAATTTTTAGCATGCCCTTATTGATCGTCATTTTAGCAGTAGCATTATTAATCCTGGTAATTGCACTTAGGCTGAATGCCTTCCTAGCCCTGATCATTACTTCAATCGCTGCAGGTATATTGCAGGGAATGCCTCTGGAAAAAATAATCAGCTCCTTAAGCAGCGGCATCGGAAGTACGCTAGGAAGCCTTGCACTCATTCTTAGTTTCGGCGCAATGCTTGGAAAACTGATTGCCGAAAGCGGAGCTGCTCAAAGAATAAGCAATAATCTGATCCACTCTTTCGGAAGAAAAAATATTCAATGGGCCATTGTGCTCACCGGTTTTATAATCGGACTACCTATGTTCTACACTGCAGGTTTTGTCATACTTATTCCACTCGTGTTCACCATCGCCGCCTCTGCCAATCTTCCGGTATTGTATGTCGGGCTACCAATGGCTGCCGCACTATCTGTTACACATGGATTTTTACCTCCTCATCCCGGGCCAACTTCCATCGCTATTCTCTTCAAAGCAAATATAAATCTCACACTGCTGTATGGTTTGATCATTGCTGTTCCTGCCATCATTGTAGCAGGCCCCCTTTTCAGCAAACTGATAAAAAATATTAATGCAGTGCCTCTGCAAAAATTCTACCATCCAAAAAAATTTACAGAAGATAAAATGCCTTCTTTCGGGATCAGTTTATTTACAGCGCTGGTTCCTGTACTGCTCATGACACTGGGAGCAATAGCCGATTTATTTTTTAAAGATTCATCTGCAGGAAAAATTTTAAGAGGTGTTGGCAATCCTGTGATATCACTTTTGATTGCCGTGCTTATTGCAATTTTTACACTCGGACTCAACCGCGGAAAAAAAATGAAAGAAGTCATGAATTCTGTATCCGATTCAGTAGCAGATATCGGCATGATCATGCTTATCATTGCAGGCGGAGGCGCTTTCAAACAAGTGCTTACTGACGGAGGTCTTACGGAGTATATTGCTTATGCGCTCAGAGATTCTCCTCTTTCACCTCTTTTACTGGCATGGGTTATGACCGCAGCGCTTAGAGTAATGGTTGGCTCGGCTACGCTGGCAGCGCTTACTTCTGCGGGAATTTTATTGCCACTCGTTTCTTCCGGTAATGCAGAGCTGATGGTATTAGCCATCGGAGCAGGAAGCCTCATGTTTTCCCATGTTAACGATATCGGCTTCTGGATCTTTAAAGAATACTTCAATCTCAGCATTCTCCAGACTTTAAAATCATGGTCAGCGATGGAAACTATTGTCTCCATAATGGGTCTTTTAGGGGTTTTAATCCTAAGTGCTTTTTTATAGGCGCCTTATGGCATATTTCCACTATTTGAACTAAAAATTCTACTTTTTCTCTATCTCATTATATCTTTTTCACGTATAGGTATTCTACAGGTTACCTTAATAGGATTAAAATAATTAATAATATAAAAATACCTGCCATAAAATATATCCGTCGCCATGAAAAAGTATATTAAGTATTTGTTTATTACAATTTTATCAACCACTTCCGGCTTAATTCAAGCACAAAATCTTTCCTTCTCGGGTGGGAATGCTCACTCTGTAATGATGTGTAGCAACGGAGAAGTTTACACCATGGGCAACAACACCAATGGTCAGTTGGGAACTAACGGAGCTCCGGCTTTTAGCACGACACCTATCAAAGTTTTAAGAGGAGCACAACCTGTAGGCATGAATAACGGCACTAACCTCGGCTCTATCAGGCAGGTCGATGCAGGTAGCGGCGCTCACACTATTGCGCTTGCATGTAATGGTACTGTATGGACATGGGGCTGGAATACTCAAGGCCAATTAGGAGATAATACTGTCGTTACCAAAACAACGCCGGTTCAGGTATGGACAGGCGTGCAGGGAGATGCTTCCGGATTTTTGCAAAATGTAATCATGGTTACAGGAGGTAATGAAAACAGCTACGCAGTACTTTCTGGTACAAGAAGAGTAGTGGCATGGGGAAGAAATGCAGACGGTCAGTTGGGAGATGGAACTACTGCTGCAAAAAACACTCCTATCTATGTACAGACAAGCGCAGGGGTTTTTCTGGACCAGGTAATTCAGATAGAAGGAGGAGATAATTTTGCGGTCGCTCTAAGAGCAGATGGGACCGTATGGACCTGGGGTAATAATGCCAATGGTCAGTTAGCGCAAAA
Organism: Cytophagaceae bacterium; assembly: GCA_019746425.1. Taxonomy (GTDB): domain Bacteria; phylum Bacteroidota; class Bacteroidia; order Cytophagales; family Cytophagaceae; genus JAIERY01. Next base: position 8,367 of record JAIERY010000323.1, on the reverse strand, counting down.
CAATACAACGGATTATACTTATGCAACGCAGGTCTTCAGAGACGGAGCAAGAACTATTCCGCTTGCCAACATAGTAAAAGTTACTGCAGGTGATACACACGTAATGGCACTTGCTGCCGATGGAACTTTGTGGGCATGGGGTGGTAACTGGTCAGGACAATTAGGTACGAATACCGGCGGAGCCAATCTTACCTTACCAGGTGTTGTTCAGACTACCCCTGGTAATCCTATCACAGGTGTAACTGCAATCTCTGCAGGTAACCAACATTCTATGGCTGTACTCTCCAATGGTACGTTAATGACTTGGGGAGGAACAAACAATTATCAGGGACAAACTGGTACAGGGGGTGGAACAAATTTTCCAACTGCTGTTCCCGGATTAACAAATATCGTTGATGTATCCGATGGAGACTTATGGTCATTCGCAGTAAATGCTTCAGGAACTGTATATGCTTTTGGACAAAATACTACAGATGGTTATTTAGGAGTAAACTCGACAGCAGCAACAGTACCAGCGCCAACAGCTGTGACACTCCCTTGTGGTTTGACAAAAGCATGCGCCGATGCTTATTTAGGTCCTGATATTACTCTATGCAATCCCCCAAGCACTACTTTATATGCACCGGCCGGTCCAACTTCCGCCACAAAATACAGATGGAAAAGAAACGGAATATTGCTTCCTGATACTACCTCATCTTTATTTGTAAATACTGCGGGAACGTTCAGGCTCATCATGTGGGACTCTTCTTACACTACCGGATGCGGTTATTGTGTACCGGATTCAGACGATGTTGTAATAACAAATGCTTCTCCTGCAACTGCAAACAATGCTTACTTCTGTGCACCGCCTTGCAAAAATGTAGGCATATCTGTAACAGGAAGCTCGGGTAACAATTATGACTGGTATGCAAATCAGTATGGTGGTGTAGCTCTAAATGGTGTGCCATCCAGTTCATATACTACTGCTTGTATTTCCGCTACTACTACGTATTGGGCAGAAGATCGCGCTACGCAAAGATGCACCGCAGGATATAGTCACGGACAAGCTCCTTTAAACACAGAGGGGAATCAATGGTATACGAACGCAGAAAACCGGATGACCTTTGATGTTCTCACTGCATTTACTCTCGATTCGGTAACTATAAAGTATAATCAGATAAATTTCGGAGTATGCTCTGGCGTGCCGAGCGCACAGGGAGTATTTAATATTCTTATTAAAAATAGCGGAGGCGCTACCATAGCAACCATCAACCCTTTAGTGCCATGTGGCGCAGGTGCAGTGACGGTTCAGATCCCTATCGGTTATACCTTCGCGGTAGGAGCAGGATATAGTCTTGAATTCGGAGGCGGCGCCGGAACAGGTGTATATTATTTTTCTAATGGCGCAAACTATGCAACAGTACAGGAATGCGGATGGATAAATTTTGTCGGCTCATCGACAGCAGATGCTGATGACTGGCCAGGATTTTTCAGCTGGAAACTCCGGGTAGGTACCAACACTTGCGGAAGAACTCCCGTACAGGCAATATTGAATTGTGTACTGCCTGTTGAATTTCATGAATTCACTGCCAAAGCAGCAGCCGGAAACGTATATCTTAACTGGATAACTTCTGCCGAGAAAAACAATCATTACTTCTCCATTCAGAGATCTTCAGATGGAATAAGCTTTGAGACTATAGGGAAAGTAGATGGTTCAGGAACTTCAACCTACATCAACTCCTATAATTATGTTGATGCCAATCCACTGGGCGGAACATCATATTACAGAATTGAGCAGCATGATTTTGATGGCAATGTGAGCTATAGCGAATTAAGAATGGTAAGCACAGAATCTTCACACGTGGTATTGTATCCTAACCCGTTTGAAAATCAAATTAACATCATCATCACTTCCGATCTTTCTGAAGACTCAAAAGTGATCATAACCGATCTTACAGGAAAACTGATCCTGGAACAGGCAGTGAATCACAATGAGGTTCATAATATCGGTGAAAATTTAAGTCCGGGATTCTATCTGGCAAAAGTGGTAACAGGCTCGGAAGTGAATGTATATAAAATTGAAAAATTAAGATAATAATTAATAAAGGGCCAGTTTGAATGAAAGCCGCAGACTAAACGCTGCGGTTTTTTTATTTCCCGCATGAGCAATATGTAAACCATTGGCATTAAAATTGTCCTGTATTTATGGAATTGAAAATTTTTATGAAAATTATTCCAAAAAAAGAAGCAGACCATGAGCTGATCTCAGAAAACACACAGTATAATTTTTTAAGAGCAGACCATCTTACCCTCGCAGAAAATATCACCGTAATGGTGTATGGCATCATTGAACAATCTATTACTGTAAAGAAGGGAGCTACTCTGCACCTGCATGGATTTTTCAGAGGAGTTGTACATAATGAAGGCGGGGAATTTTTTCTTTATCAGAATTAATTAAACGGCATTGGCACTTTCAATATTTCTATATACCCCTCCGGCCATCAAACCTCCTGTTAAATATATCAGCAGGGTAATCAGTTTTGTCTGAATATTTTTTGCTGTGAAGTCTTTGCTAAGACCCAGCAATCCAGGAAGCGTAACAGTGCCTACGCCTGTTCCCAATCCTAATAAAGATCCGGAAATCAAAGGCCTTTTTCCGGCCGCCACAATGCTATAGTATAAAGTATTGAAGATGATATCTCCGGCAATAGAAAGTCTGAATAAAGCTTTGCCATGCGGCGGTTCAACACCCGCTTTGCCAGCAGATTTTATAATTGCTTCCATTCCCAGAATATCCACTTTAGGAGCATCGGGATTGTATTTTTTAAAAAAGTAATGGAGCCCTGTCAACGTCAACGCACCTGCAAACCCGCTTACCAACGCATAAATTCCCTTCATAAACCTTTCTTTATAGGAAAACCTCAGGCCGAAAAATTATGTTCCTTTTTATCTCATTACTTTTCCTGAAAATCGGTAACTTGTACTCCCTTTTTACCCATGAAAAAATTTACACTCATCATTTTTGCTCTGAGCTTTGCTGCTGTCATTTTTGCTCAGGACCATGTCCGGAAAGAAGCGCTGTTCCTTGCTAAGGTACTGGAAAAAAATCATTACAGTCCGCGCATGATGGACGACCAGTTTTCAAAAGACCTGCACAAAAAATTTCTTGAAATATTAGATCCGCGGGGCTTGTATTTTACCAGTCAGGAAATACAAAAGCTTTCAACTTACAGGTTGAAGCTCGATGATGAAATGAAAGGCGGCCCATGGAATTTTCTTCCTCTTGCAAGTTCCATTTATAAAGAACGCTTGCTGGCCGCGGAAAAAACGATTGCGCAGCTTACCATTCAACCTTTTAATTTTTCACTTGGCGAAACCATTTCTTTTTCGAAGAATGACAGCATCATCTATTCTATTGATGAAAAAGCACTCACTCAAAGATGGAACAAATGGCTTAAATACCAGGCCCTTTATCAGTTAATTAACTTCTATGGAGACAGCGTCGCACATCAGCTGGATGATGCCGCGATTTTAAAAAATGAAAGCGCTGTCAGAGAGAAATTAAAGAAACGCCATACCAGGATTATAAGACATGTACTGGATCACCCTGATGGATATGAAAATTATATTGCCTCTGCTTATCTTACTGCTTTTACTTTGTGCTATGACCCTCATAGCATGTACCTCTCAAAAACCGACAGAGAAAATCTGGAAGGTATTTTATCTAAAAATGGTTTTTCTTTCGGTATGGATTTTTCAGAAAATGAAGCAGGCAACATTAAAATATCACGGCTGACACCCGGCGGGCCGGCATGGAAGACCAATGAGTTAAATACAGGAGATATTCTCATAGAATTAAAGTGGGCAGGCAAACCGGCGGTGGACCTGGTTGGAGCAGATGTTTCCGAGGTAGAAAATATGCTGGAATCATCTAACCTGGAAAAACTGGAGATCACGGTAAGGAAGCCCAACGGACAAATGAAAACGGTTTCTCTTCTCAAAGAAAAAATGCAGGAAGAGGAAGATGTAGTGAAAAGTTTTATCCTTCATGGAGAGAAAAAGATAGGCTATATTTCCTTGCCAGGATTTTATTCGCAGTTTGAAAACAGAACCCGCGCCGGTTGCGCCAATGATGTGGCGAAAGAAATTATAAAGCTTCAGAAAGAAAATATTGAAGGACTGATCCTCGATATCAGGAATAATGGCGGCGGGGCTTTGGTAGAAGGATTAGACCTCGCAGGAATTTTCATCAATGAAGGGCCATTGAGTGTTTCTCAGTCACGCAATGAAAAACCCAGCGTGATGAAAGACCAGAACCGCGGAACGATTTACGATGGACCCTTACTGGTAATGGTGAATGGCTATAGTGCATCGGCCTCTGAATTGCTCGCTTCTACTTTACAGGATTATAACCGCGCTGTGATCGTCGGCAACCGCACCTATGGAAAGGCCACCATGCAGGGAGTGATTCCCATAGATACATCCATCAATCTTAACACAGACACAAGATTGCCGGACAGTAAAAATCCTTACGGACACGTAAGCGTAACTTTTGCCAAACTTTACAGAATTACAGGGAAAACAGCACAGCTTAAAGGCGTGGTTCCCGATATTATTTTACCAGACATTAATACCGACAGCCTGGATGGAGAAGCGGCTTTGCCTTTTGCACTCAGCGCAGATTCGATCACTAAAAAGATTTTCTATACACCTCTTGTTCCGCTACCTGTAGCAGAACTTGCTGCGAAAAGCAATGAAAGGGTGAAAGCGGATGAAGATTTTCAGCTGCTACAAAAGCTAAGCGGCTCGCTTTCTTTCTACGTGGAAGAAAATACCCATGAAGAAATAAGCCTGAGTATTGACTATTTTAAAAAACGTGCTTTAAAACATTACCAGTACTGGAAAAATTTTGAAAGCACAGACAAGAATGAAAACACCGGCTTATTTAAAGTAGAAAATACTCAGTATGAAAATGAATTGATCCGTTTAGATTCCTATCAGAAAGAAATCAACGATTACAACACAGATAACATAGCCTCAGATATTTATATAATAGAATCATTTCAAATTATTTCAGATCTCATTAACTTTACCAGGTAAAAAAATAAAAACCTTATGCAAACTTTTAAGAATTTGGGAAGCGCTTTGATGATACTGGCATTCCTTTTTATTTCTCACACTAATGTTCAGGCCCAGACACAAAAATTTGAAAGCGCCGGAGCATATATGAACTATATGGGTGAACAATACGAAGCAATCCTCAGAGATTTTCTAAGCTATAACAGCTCCATTGCCCACAGCAAGAGCGCAAGAAAAGTGGATAATAAAAGACAGGAGCTGATTCAGACTGTAAAAACTGCCAAACAAAAAATTTCTGCCATGCCTCCCTATGAAGGAGACAAAAGCCTGAGAGATTCTGCGGTGGCATTCTTAAACATTTCTTATCTGATCTTAACGGATGACTATGGTAAAATTATTAATCTGGAAGATGTCGCTGAACAATCATACGATGCGATGGAAGCTTACCTGCTCGCGAGAGACATGGCCGGAAAAAAACTGGATGAGGCAAGTGACAGATTAAACGAAACAGAGAAAAAATTCGCCGCCGCGCATAATGTTAATTTAGTAGATACACAAAGTGATCTGGAAATAAAAGCGAAAAAAGCAGGTGAGGTGAATGATTATCATCGTGTGATTTACCTGATATTTTTCAAGAGCTATAAGCAGGAAGCATACCTGCTGGATGCCATCAATACAAAAAATATAAATGGCATTGAACAAAACAGGAATACTCTTTTAAAGTATGCGGAAGAAGGTTTAGCAAAACTTCAGACTTTAAAGCCTTATACCAATGATAAAACTTTAATCATGGCCTGCCAGCAAATGCTGCAATTCTATCAGAAAGAATGTAAGGAAAAAATTCAGGTGTATACCGATTACTTTTTGAAGCAGGAAAATTTTAACAAGATCAAAAAGGCATTTGAAGCGAAGAAAGAAGCAGACCGCAAACAGGAAGATGTTGACCAATATAACAAAGCGGTAAAAGAAGTGAATGAAGCTGCAACGGTATACAACAACAATAACAACCAGGTAAATTCCAACCGCTCCACCCTTATTGACAACTGGAATAAATCAGTGGATACCTTCCTGCAAAAACATACGCCGAAGTATAAGTAAAGTACCGCCCCAAGGGGTGAGTTCAAAATAAACTGAATCCTTGCTATCACCTTCCTGCTTCTTCTCCTCATCTATTCCAACTGTATTTACAAATATCCTTTTGACCAAAAATGATTTCCCCAGAATGGCTTCTTCCTTAATATCTCCTACTTCTTAAACATCATAATCGCTGTCTTACCTTTTAACAAAAAACAAGGCAAAGCCTCTCAGACATGACCACCGTCAAAGACGGTGGCTTTTTCAGGAACAATAAAAAAAGCGCAGAGAAAAAATCTCTGCGCTCTATGTGTAGAGTGATTTCAAATTTTGAAAAGCCTTACGGGGCTTTTAAGTGCTATTAAAATGTTCTTAAATTCTTAGTATAATTTTTAAGTGTTCTTGCTCCTTCATCACCGAAAAGGGTCTGCGCAAGCTTCATATTGTCGTGCACAAACTGGTCCATGTAGAGCGGCAGGTTTTTACCTGCATAATTCTGAAGAAAATAAGTGTAGTTTCTCCTGAATCTTATCAGAAAGAGGCGGAGGTTTCTTTGTGTACGTCTGTCCATTTTTTTAACGGTTTAGTACTTTTTTTATATACGCAAAAACTCACTTAACGATATGCTTGTGGATAACTTTTAAAGCCTGTTTATTCAGCTATATCCTCTGCACAATATTAATTCCGGAACTCCGGATAAAAGTAACTTTTCAATTATAATGCCAGTTTTTACAAAACTCTGAAACCCTCAATTTCCGGGCATTACAGAAGTTTTCAGAAAGGAATTTTAACTAAAAAAGCCCCGCAAGCGGGGCTTAGTAGTGCAACTGTGTTCACTAAAACTATAGCACTATAGTTAGTCCTTTAATAATGCTTCCGAGTTTCACCGCATCGAAAATTCTTTCCTTCGACGCTCCATGATTCTTCACTGATTCTTCATGACTGCGTACACACATTTCGCATCCGTTCAGCGATGAAATCACCAGGCTGAGCAATTCGAAAAATTCCTTTCCCAATACCGGATTCATCATGATGGTCATTTTTATTCCCGCCTGTGTCTGCGTATAGAATTCATCATCCATAAAATGCCTGAACCTGTAGAATACATTGTTGGTATTCATTAAAGAAGTAGTAGCGGTCACTTCAGCGATTTCCGCTTCCGATGCTCCTTCTTTCACAGCCATTCTTTCGAAGCTTTCTGCAAGCAGGGAATTTTTTTCATTCAGCGCTACAGCAAATCCGATCAGCAAACTTTCTTTTTTGCTCAGGTGCTTGCTGTTAAGCGAGTTGCTTACATTGATTTTTAAATCTTTGATATAGCGCGACTCACTTTGCATCAACTTTTCCAGGGACTTGCTTACATGCTCAGATGTTAAGTCAAGCTCGCGGAAAAGATTTTCTACCGTCTCATTTGCAATTTTAGTTTCCATTATGCTTTAAGAGTTGCCTCTCCTTTTTTCCAGTTACATGGACATAATTCATCTGTCTGTAGTGCATCCAGCACTCTCAATACTTCTTCTACATTTCTTCCTACATTCAGGTCATTGACAGAGACCCAGCGGATGATTCCATGCGGATCGATAATATAAGTAGCGCGGTAAGCTATTTTCTCATTAGCTTCCAGTATACCCAATTCCTGTGCAAGAGATTTAGAAGTATCTGCCAGCATCGGGAATCTAAGCCCTTTCAGATCTTCATGATCTTTTCTCCACGCAAGGTGCACATATTCACTGTCTGTAGAAGCGCCGATCAGCATAGTATCCCTATCGCTGAAGTCTGCATATTTTTTATTGAACTCAGCGATTTCTGTAGGGCATACAAAAGTAAAATCTTTGGGCCACCAAAACATTACCAGCCATTTACCGCCATTTCTATGATCTTCTGAAGAGATCTCATAAAATTCTTTTCCTTTTTCTACAGATACTACTGCCTGCTTTTTGAACTCGGGAAACACTGAACCCACTGATAAAATCTGATTTTTCATACTAATATTAATTGGTTAAAAGTTTTTAAATAATGCGTTAAAATTGTCAAACATCTACTGATGCATCAAAATTCCATAAAAATAAGTTATAAAAAAAATAAATAATTTTTATATTACTATAAATTTTATCTATATGACTCTTACACAACTGGAATACATTGTGGCCCTGGATACTTATTAATAAGAGCATAAAATAGTATACATATTGGAAATAATTTGTATATTTGAGAATGCACAAAAAAGATGGAAGA
>JAIERY010000340.1 GCA_019746425.1 Cytophagaceae bacterium | reverse complement strand
AATTCTTCCTGTTTAGATTGGAGAAATTATTTGCCTAATGAGGTTACTCCCCAGAAAATAAATGTGATCCATTAAAAGATGAAATCCACGAATTCAAAGAGAAGCAGCAATGCTATCCAACGAGGAAGAAAGCCTGAATGATGGGGGTGGGTGGTCAGTAAGCAAGCTCTTCCCGGAAACTTTGGTTGGTGCGGTTGGGTATGCGGGGTTTTCGGGATGTGCTTGCTGTGGGTTGGGATTTTTTTCAGTGTCCTGTTATTCCGGAGTTTGATTTGCGAGTTGGGGTTTCTCTCGCTTGTGCATAACGTTTGTATATACGCCATATGTCGTTTATACAAACCATATTGTTGGATAAACGCACCTTTAGCTACATAAAAATAAGAAAATCTTCCGTAATTATTTTAGATTGGCAGTATCACCCCCCGGCCTGCGGTCACCCCTCCTTCAAAAGGAGGGGATTATTTAAGGACTATTCAAAATTCATCATTAAAAATTCAGAATTGATTATTCACCCTGGTGGGCTTTCATATCGCGAATAAGCTTATTGGCGAAGATGAAGTCCTGGAGAGATTTGGCTTTAGTGTCTAGGATTTCTTTATTGGTGCCTTCCCAGACTTTTTCCCCTTTGTAAAGGAACATGATATGCTCGCCGATCTCCAGCACGGAGTTCATGTCGTGGGTTACGACAACGGTGGTAATTTTATAGTCGTCGGTAATGTCTTTGATGAGGTTATCAATCCTGATAGAAGTCTGAGGATCCAGTCCTGAGTTGGGTTCGTCGCAGAACAGGTACTTGGAGTGTAATACGATGGCTCGTGCAATACCCACTCTTTTCTGCATACCACCGCTTATTTCTGAAGGCATAAGCTTATTGACATTCTCCAGACCCACTCTTTGTAATACTTCGTTTACCCTGTCCAGCTTCTCGCTCTTATTCATTCGCGTAAGCATATCCAGCGGGAACATCACGTTTTCTTCTACCGTTTTGGAGTCAAACAAAGCGCTGCCCTGAAAAAGCATTCCTATCTCTCTGCGTATTTCCTGTTTGGTTTCATTAGGGGCGCCTGTAAATACTCTTCCGGTATAGGCAATGGTACCGGAATCGGGTTTGACAAGGCCCACCATACATTTTAATAAAATACTCTTTCCTGTACCGGATGCTCCGATGATAAGATTGGTTTTACCCTGCTCAAATACGCCGCTTACATCCTTCAGGACAACCTTCCCATTAAACGCTTTATGTACATTCTTAACCTCTATCATCTCTGTTTATAGTAAAAGTTGGGCAAGTAAATAATCTGCACAAAGGACTGCAATACAACTGTTGGTAACGGCTTCGGTACTTGATTTCCCTACTTCCAATGCTCCTCCTTTGGTAAAATATCCCTGGTAAGAAGATATGGAGGCGATCAGAAAGGCAAAAACCAGGGACTTGATGATGGCAAAGGCCACGTTATAAGCCATGAATTGGTACCTTATACCATATATATATTCTTTTTCTGTAATCACTTCAGTTAAAACCCCGGCGAGATAACCTCCATAGATGGAAAGGAAAGCAGCAATAATGACCAGCAGAGGAAAGGTTAGAACAGCAGCCACGATCTTTGGGAAGATCAGGTAGGAAGCGGAATTTATTCCCATTACTTCCAATGCATCTATCTGTTCTGTAATACGCATGGTGCCTAGCCCGCCCGCTATATTGGAACCTACTTTACCGGCCAATACTATACAGGTGATGGTTGGAGCAAGCTCCAGGATGGTCATATCTCTAACAATCGTACCGATAATGTACCTTGGTACTAAAGGACTTACAAGATTATAGGCTGTTTGTACGGCTGTTACGGCGCCTATGAAGGTGGAGACAATTACCACAATAAAGACAGAATCAATCCCGATGAGAATGGCTTCGTCAATGATCAACCTTATATATACCCCGAACCGCTCTCTCCTTACAAATAAGGAGCTGAGCAGGATCAAATACTTACCGAAGCTTTTCATGAAAGAGTACTAAAAATTATAGTGCAAAATACATTATATTTCAAAAATTATACAATAAAACAACATAAACTCTGATACCATGAATAAGTTGGCCGTTATTACCGGAGGTACCAAAGGGATAGGAAAAGCCCTGGTGGAGAAGTTTGCCAAAGAAGGTTTTGAAGTCATTACCTGCGCCCGGAATACAAAAGACCTGAACTCCCTGAAGCAAAATATAAATCAAAATCTGGACAAAAATATCCGGATTTTTGGGGCCGATTTATCTGAAAAAAATCAGATCCAGGACTTCCTGAAATTTATAAAATCAAGCGCCCAAAAAGTCGATGTTTTGATCAACAATACCGGGGTTTTTATACCCGGGAAAATCCACCAGGAAGAGGAGGGGGTTTTAGAGAAACAGATCCAGACAAACCTGTACAGCGCCTACCATATTTGCCGGGGAATTATACCCGGAATGATCAGCCAAAAGGAGGGGGCCATCTTTAATATTTGCTCCACCGCCAGCGTTACTCCTTATATTAACGGGGGGTCTTATTGCATCTCCAAGTATGCTTTATATGGTATGACCAAGGTGCTACGGGAGGAGCTGAAGGAGCACAATATCCGGGTTACAGCCGTGCTTCCCGGGGCTACTTTGACAGCCAGCTGGGCGGGGACAGACCTGCCCCCAGAGAGGTTTATGAAGCCCGAAGATGTGGCAGATCTGATCTGGTCAGTATATAAATTATCTAATAATACCGTAGTAGAAGATTTGCTTTTGCGTCCTCAGTTAGGGGATATTTCATAGTTTATTTTTTAATTTATATTATAATATATAAATGGCTGATTTTATGGATTATATTATACAAAATTTAGGTTTGTCTAAATTTGTAAATCCTCTGAAAAGGCAAAATATAGTGGAGAAAAATACGCTTAAAAAATGAACATTTTACCTATATTTACGATTATAACGGTTGACCCAACATTTTTAGGATGACACTTATCGAACCTGGCTTGAAATCAGCTGACTTTAAATATTCCCCCAGTCTTACTCAGTACATGAGAAGGAGATCCCGGGAAGTAAAAATCGGTGACCTGGCGATGGGGGGGAACAACCCTATCCGGATCCAATCCATGACCACTGTGGACACCATGGATACCCAGGGAAGCGTGGATCAGATCATCAGGATGGTGAATGCCGGATGTGAATATGTGAGGCTTACGGCACCCAGTATGAAGGAGGCGGAGAACCTCAAAAACATTAAAGACGAACTTAGAAAAAAGGGCTTTACAGTACCCCTTATTGCCGATATTCACTTCACTCCAAATGCCGCAGAACTGGCCGCCAGGCTTGTCGAAAAAGTGAGGATTAATCCGGGCAATTATGCCGACAAAAAACGCTTTGAAACGATAGACTATACCGACACCTCTTACCAGTCCGAACTGGAAAGAATCCGGGAAAGATTTATACCCCTTGTCCAGATCTGCAAGCAGCATGGTACGGCCATGAGGATAGGGACTAACCATGGTTCATTATCCGACAGAATTCTCAGCCGTTACGGCGATACCCCGCTGGGTATGGTTGAGTCGGCCCTGGAATTTGTAAGGATCTGTGAGGACTTAAAATATTATGATCTGGTACTTTCTATGAAAGCCAGCAATACCCAGGTAATGGTTCAGGCTTACCGGCTGCTGGTGCAAAAGCTGGAAGAAGAAGGTTTAAAACCTTATCCTTTGCATCTGGGAGTAACGGAAGCAGGCGAGGGTGAAGATGGCAGGATTAAATCTGCGGTGGGGATCGGAGCTTTGCTGGAAGATGGCCTGGGTGATACCATAAGAGTATCTCTTACGGAGGAGCCGGAATTTGAAGTGCCGGTAGCTAAAATGCTGGCCGATCGCTATTCAAGCCGTCCGGGACATAAATCTATAAAAGCCATTGATGGCAGTCCTCTGAATCCATACCAGTATCAGAGAAGGAAAACCCATGAGGCTAATAATATCGGGGGAAACAACGTGCCCCGTGTATTTGCAGACTTTAGCACTCTAAAGGACATTCAGCCAGATGATTTAAAGCAGATAGGTCATTTCTATATGCCGGCTACCGATAAATGGAGTATGAATGATCAGGGAGCGGATTACGTGTATTCCGGTGAAAATCAAATACCTTTTATGCTGCCCAACGGGCTGAAGGAGATTCTGGATTATAGAACCTGGCTTAAGGCAGATGACCAAACCAATATCTTTCCTTTATTTAATGTAAAGGATTTCTTAAAAGACAGGAAAGACAAACATCCGGTCCTTAATTTTTTAAGACTTGACCTGGATGACTTGAATGAAGACCTGCTCAATGCGATCAGAAAAGACCAGACTACGGTAATAGTGGTGGATACCATTAACCTCCACGCTATGCCAGAGCAGAGAAGAATGTTCTTCGAACTGATAGACCATGAAGTGCTGGCTCCTGTAATCATCATGAGAAGGTTCACCAATATGGATATCGGGAAGCTGCAGATTCATGCCTCAACAGACATAGGATCTCTGTTGATTGACGGATTAGGAGATGGGGTTATGCTGAGCACCGAACTCATTAACCTCAAGGACCGAACGAAGCTCCTTGAATTATTAAAAACCTTTAATACACTATCTTTTGGGATTCTGCAGGCAGCCCGCACAAGGATGTCTAAAACAGAGTATATTTCCTGCCCATCCTGTGGAAGGACATTATTTGATCTGCAGGAGACAACTGCCAAAATCAGGAAGAGAACCGATCACCTGAAAGGCGTTAAGATAGGGATCATGGGATGTATTGTAAATGGTCCGGGAGAAATGGCAGATGCTGATTATGGCTATGTGGGCGTAGGGAAAGGTAAGATTGCTTTATACCGTGGACAAATTGTAGTGAAAAAAGCCGTAGCTTCTGAGAAAGCAGTGGACGAACTGATCGAACTTATCAAGGAAGACGGTAACTGGATCGATCCTCCCCGGGTTTGAACAGGATTTATGGAATTTTTAGATTAACAGGATTGCTAATTACATTAACATATTTTATTAGTAATTTTCCAGCTATGAAGCTTAAAGATTATTTCAACGTAGGAGAGGTATTTGGTTATTTTTTCAGGAAGAAAGATCCCAACAGACCAAAGAATTTCAATCTGAAGGCAATGCACTTCATTAACCGCCTTGCCATTATCATGTTTCTGATCTGTGTATTCGTTATCCTATACAGAGTTTTTACCCGCTAACATTTGAATATCGAACAATTAAGGAATTACTGTCTTAAGAAAAAGGGAGTGGAAGAAGGATTTCCCTTTGATGAGAATACCCTTGTCTTTAAAGTCATGGGCAAAATGTTTGCTCTTACAGATGTAGATGAATTTGACGGAGTAAATTTAAAATGTGATCCTGAAGAGGCGGTGCAACTGAGAGAAAAATACGATGCCGTGCAGCCGGGATATCATATGAGTAAGAAACATTGGAATACTATCATCATGGACGGTAGTGTGAGTGATAAACTGATATATGAATGGGTGGATAAATCTTATGACCTGGTAGTATCAAAGCTTACAAAAAAAGAGAAGGCCTTATTGGATAAGATGAAGTGATTTTTTGAAACACAAATGCTTAGACGACTACGACAGACAAATTTGCAATCCGACAATAAATGAATAATTTAGACGAAACTTCTTCCGTGCAGACAACCAAGACCGACTTGAGTGGCTTAAATGACAGCCAAAGGGACGCTGTTATAAGCGAGAACAAAAGACTTTTGGTTTTGGCTGGTGCGGGCTCCGGTAAGACAAAGACTCTTCTTCAAAAACTCATTTATTTAATTGAGGAAAAAGGCGTAAGTCCTTCAAACATTTTAGCAATCACTTTTACAAAAAATGCAACTAATGAAATGGTTGACCGCTTAATCATTTCGGCAGACACCACGAAGCAATATGAAAGCATGTTGTTTGACAAACACATGAGTAAATCGGACAAAGACAAAGAGAGATTCTTCCAACAGAAAAAATATAAATGGATTGACGGCTTAACAGTCAGGACATTTCACAGTTTCTGTTACAGCATTTTACGAAATTACGGAGTAAATGAGTTTGATAATAAGTTTCGCATCATCGGTGACGAAAAAAGAGATGAAGAAGATGAATTGTCAAAACACGTTGCGCCCGAGACAATTTTTGAAGTAGTTCACAAACTTTTAATTGAACAATGCGAGGACACAGATTTTTTACTTCGGCTCAAACGATATATTTTAGATTACATCATTGACAAAATTCACTTAGACAAGAATAAAGGTAAAAACTTGCCGAAAGACGGCAAGTTTTTTACTACTCTTGACGGGACTAAAGTTCGTTCAAAATCGGAACAGTTTATTGCCGACTGGTTTTATCGCCACAGCATAAAATATGAATACGAACCCTTATTGAATGTAAAGGACTTTTCATTTCATCCCGACTTTTTCATTCCCGAAGCCAATCTTTATATCGAGCATGTTAGCGACAAAAGTTATTCTACAAAAGATAAAGAAGAACAATTTCAAAAGGGAAATCTGCTTTTGGTAAAAACTTATGAAAGCATGACAAAGGATTCCGCTTTGTTTAATCACACATTAGACAGTGTTGTAAAAAATCGTTTGCCTTCCAATTATCACAAGACAGTTTCACTTTCTTACAAGGAAGAGTTTGACGGTTACCATGAAGACGTAAAAGACTTTGTTACTCAAATCATTCGTATCACCGACATGATAAAGGTTGAAAACATAGATTTGAAAACGGTTTTAGAAAATGCAAAAAAAGACCAACACGAGAGAGTTAGGCATTTTTACCAGTTGGCAATTCCAATCGTTGAAAAATATAATGACTACTGCACCGACAAATCCTATCTTGACTTCAATGATTTAATTTCACGAAGTGCTTCCCTTTTTCAAAACCAAGCGGACATTGCAAACAAGTACAAAAGTAAATACCAATACATTTTAGTTGACGAGTTCCAGGATGTAAATAATTTGCAGGTGGAACTTATTAAACTATTGCTCACTGACCAGACACAACTTTTTTGTGTAGGCGATGATTGGCAAAGTATTTATGGTTTCAGAGGCTCGAATGTTAGTTACATTATAGAGTTTGGAAAACATTTCCCGAATTCGGAAGTTATAAAACTCAATTTAAATTACCGCAGTACTCAAAACATTGTTGGAGCAAGCAATGAAGTCATCAAGCACAACAAGTTTAAAGTTGAAAAAGAAATTACTGCTTCTAAAAAGTCAGAACATAAAATTGTCGTTTATGCTGGCAATAGCGAAGAAGAAAATGTTCAATTTGCGCTGACCGAAGTTAGAAAATTTTTAAATGATGGAATGAATAACGAGGACATCCTATTCCTTTACCGCAGGAGCAAAATGTATTCACCCTATTATTTTCAATTTAAAAATGAAAGATTAAAAGTTCAAGGAAAAACAATCCATGCAGCAAAAGGACTTGAGGCAAAGGTTGTTTTCATCATTGGACTAACTGAAGGTTACGGAGGCTTTCCAGACATTTGGCTTGAGGACAGAATTTTTCAAGTAATAAAAAAAGCAAATCACGATCTACTTTTAGAAGAAGAGAGAAGATTATTTTACGTTGCAATTACAAGAGCCAAAGACAAATTATTTTTAATAACGGAAAAAGGGAATGAATCAAGTTTCTTAAAAGAAATCCCCGACAACTTTACAGTACGGACAAGTTTGCCTCTCAAATCGGTAGTTGACAAAATTGAACTTTGCAGAAATTGTTCAAGTCAATTAGAAAAACTTTGGCGCATCTGCCCGTATTGCGAAACAAAAATAACATGAGAAAAAAGCACAGGCACTAACAGCACCTTTGCGTTATGGCGGGGGGGGGAAGTGCGAATATAAACAGTTGTGCAACTAATAAACTTTGGTGGGTATAGACAGTTTAGTGTTCCAAAACCGCCACAACGCAAAGCTGCAAACCGATAAAATTATTATATTTCGATTAAAATTATTTTCTATATGAATACAGGTGTGAATTTCTTTAGACAGTTAACATTCTTTCTGCTTTGCTCTGTTTCCGGTCTTGCCTTCGCTCAGGAGCTGGTCCCTTATAAACTGGGTGACTTGTATGGATTTAAAGATCAGAAGACAGGAGCGGTTGTTATTAATCCGATTTACGACAGGGTTGCGCCTTATTCAGAAGAGCTGGCTTTTGTATCAAGACAAGGTAAAAGATATTTTATAGACAAGGCAGGGAAAATAAAGATAAACCTGCAGAACTATGATTCTGCATTTTCTTTTTCTGAAGGATATGCTGTGGTGAAAAAAGATACCCTGTGGGGATTTATTGATAAGCTGGGATCTCCGAGAATAAAGCTGAAATATGACTGGGCCTCTTCTTTTTCGGAGGGCAAGGCAGTCGTAAAACAGAAAGGAAAATATGGATACATTGATAAAACCGGAAAGCAGGTAATGGCATTTACTTATGAAGATGCCATTGAGTTTAAGGAAGGTTTGGCAGGAGTAAAGCTGAAAGGAAAATATGGCTTTATCGATGCAAAAAATAAAATGGTGATCCCTGCTCAGTATGATAATGTAGGTTTGTTCTCCGAGGGAGTTGCCATAGTGAAAAAAGGAGAGAAGTATGGTATCATTAATAAATCAGGAAAAGAAGTTTTAGCGGTTGAATATGACTGGGCTTCCTTATTCAGCGAAGGACTGGTGAGGGTTATGAAAGCAGATAAGTGGGCTTATGCAGACAAAACAGGAAAACTTATTATACCCTTGTCATTTGACTGGGCCGGAGATTTTCAGGATGGTTTGGCCAAGGTAAGGATCGGATCAAAGTATGGTTTCATTGATAAAACAGGTCGGGCAGTTATTGCTGCTCAATATGATCATGCAGAAGATTTTGTAAATGAAAAAGTAATGGTTGTAAAAAATGGACTCTGGGGTTTAATTGATAAGAGCGGAACTACAGCAGAGGCCTTTAAATATAAAATCAACAGACCTTTTGCCGAAGATATGGCGGTGGTGGAGAAAGACAGAAAGTATGGTTATATTGACCGCAATGGCAAACTGGTTATTCCTTTTGATTACGATTACGCCTATGATTTTTCTTCAGGCTGGGCAGAAGTGGTGAAAGATGGAAAGTCTTTCTTTATTGATAAGACAGGGAAGTGTGTGAAGTTTTGTCCTCAAAAGTAGTGGTGCAGAGAGATGAGTGCAGAGTGCTGAGATTCTTTCTCTTTACTCTCCACTCACCCCTCAGCACTCTCACGCTGCTTTCTGATAGATCATCATTCTTGGAATTGCCCAGACAGATTTCAAAGCCTTATGTTTTTTGGTAGATTTTCTGAAACTGTTCAGAGATAATATAATAAGAGCAGCAATAGATATTGTCAATATGGTATCGAAGCCATAACCATTATCCAACAGCAATCCTATCATCAATGGTCCCAGGGCCGAGGCAATGATTGTTAACGTACTGAATACACTTTTTACAGTACCCAGATTTTTCAGGCCATATATCTCCGCGATCGCAGCGGTTTCTGTAGTTACGCCCGAACCAATGGTTATCCCAGCAAGGGTAAGGCAAACTAAAGCAGTCCATTCTCCTTCAAATAAAATGATGCAGCTTATTCCCAATATTAAAGGCAGCGAACAAAAACGGAAGAGCTTTCTCGCTTTAAATCTGTCAATAAGTTGTCCTGCTACAATGGAAGAGGTAAGATTAGCACAGGCGAAGCCCATAAAACAATAGGAGATCCATTCTGTGCTCCAGTACTTATCATCTCCTATAGGTAGCAGGTAAAACATAAGTCCGGTAAATACAAAGGGAATAATAAATATGCCTGGTGCAATAAGGTAGAACTGATTCCCCAGCAATATTTTTTTAATACTCCACTGTTCATTGGCAAGAGGCTTCAGCTTTTTAGTTTTCTCCACAAAATTTTCTTCTACTTTAGGCATATTGCTCAGCGCTCCTGAGATCATAGGTATCAGAATCACAAACATTAATGCTGCAGTGATCATTAAGGTGGCTCTCCAGCCATATTCTGTAATAAATAATACAGTAAGTATTGGCAGAATGCCTTCGCTTAAGGCATGACCTAAAACAGAAATGCTTATGGCTTTTCCTCTGCATCTTTTAAAATACCTGGTAATTAATGTGAGAGAAATATGGTTCATCAATCCTTGTCCGGATAATCTTAATCCGAATATGGCAATGGTAAGTAATATAATATTCTGAGAAAAGCTTAACAACAGGGTAGAAGCAATCAAGCCGAATGTTATGAACACAGAGTATTTTTTTATCCCTGTGGTATCAATGAGCTGACCTATATAAATAATTACAATCCCGCTGGCAATAGTAGTAGCAGCGTAAATGGTGCCAAAGCTTGCATGGGTTAAATTGAAGTCTTCTGCAAAGAAAGGGATGTACTGAGAGATGAGAAATGTTTTTCCAAATCCTGAAAAGAATGTAAGCAGGATTCCTAAAGACAAAAGACTTTTATTGGAAAAGAACAACCTGATATATTCCATTTAGCCTGTTTTCTTCTGGTTAATAAGAATCTAATACGCAGTATGGAAATATTAGATGTTATTTTGAGGATATTTTCGTCGAATATTCGCTGCTCTCTCCAAAAATTCTGCTGCATTATTTAAAGAATCTTCCGGATGATTAAGCGAACCCGTGTGTTTACAAATGACTCTTTCAGTTTATTTTACCCCAAATCATTTGCCTCTTAAGCGCATAAATTATTATTGCGATATATTGACAAAAGTCAATTTTTAATTCAAATAGTTATATTTTTACAATTATTTTATAAATATTTATATATAAAATTTACTTTAACCAATACTGTATGTGCAACTAAACTTATTAAGACTATGAAAACAAAATCATCAGTAATCTTACTTTTTGTATCCGCCTTACTGATAATGAATGTCCATGCGCAGTGCTGGAAACTTGCATGGTCCGATGAATTTAACGGGGCTTCATTGGATCAGAGCAAATGGACTTATCAGACAGGTACCGGGTGTGACATCAACCTATGCAATTGGGGCAACAATGAATTGCAGACCTACACCAACCGTCCGGAAAACATAGCTGTGCAAAACGGCAACCTGGTAATTACTGCCCGGAAAGAAAATTTTGGAGGGCGTTCTTATACATCTGCAAGAATCCGCACGGCGGGGAAAGCTGATTTTACTTATGGTAAGATCGAAGCAAGAATGAAGCTTCCCAAAGGACAGGGATTGTGGCCGGCATTCTGGATGCTTCCTACAGACAATGTTTATGGAGGGTGGCCTGCAAGCGGTGAGATTGATATTATGGAAGAAAGAGGTGAGAAGCCTAATCAGAGCTTAGGAACTATTCATTATGGTCCGGCCTGGCCGAATAATAAATTCTCCGGCGGAACCTATACTATGCCATCAGGAGATTTTTCCCAGGGTTTTCACACTTTTACAGCAGAGTGGGAGCCTAACAGGATAAGTTGGTATATTGATGGTAATCTGTTTTTTACAGCAACTCCTGCAACTACCAATCCTTACAGATGGCCATTTGATCAGCGATTTCACATACTTCTTAATCTTGCGGTGGGGGGAAATTTTTTGCAGAATCCTCCGGCCGATGCCAATTATTTTCCTCAGACCATGGAGGTAGATTATGTGAGAGTATACCAGAGTTCTGTATGTAGCAATCCTCCGGTTGCAAACTTCTCTTCGAGTAAAGCAACCGCGTGTACAGGGGAATCAATAACATTCACCAATTCATCTACCGGAGAAGTCACAGGCTACACCTGGAATTTCGGATCAGGCGCTACTCCGGCAACCGCAACAGGTGTTGGTCCGCATAATGTGACTTATGCTTCCACGGGCGCAAAAACAATTACCTTGTCGGCAACCGGTCCGGGAGGCACTAACACTAAAACTGCTTCTGTAACAATCAATACTTGTCCTCCTCCGCCACCTCCTCCGGGAGATCAGACACCGTATGGGGGAACAAGGCGCTCTATACCTGGAAAAATTGAGGCCGAACATTTTGATGACGGCGGTCAGAATATTGCATACTTTGACAACTCAGCAGGCAATACTCCTGCAGCATTCAGAAATACCGATGTAGATATTGAACCAAGCACTGATGCGGGCGGAGGTTATAATGTTGGCTATGTGGCTGCGGGCGAATGGCTGGAATATTCTGTCAACATAGTTTCTGCAGGCGATTATACGGATCACATTTATTTTCTGGGGAGTAACCTCATTAGGCAAATAATTTCTCCAATCTAAACAGGAAGAATTTCACAT
>JAIERY010000383.1 GCA_019746425.1 Cytophagaceae bacterium | reverse complement strand
TATTATACCCTGAATCAAATTTAATGTTTTTTTAACTGGTTTTTACCTATTTTGCTTAAGTAAACGACATTGATTCATAATTCATAATTAAAATTACCCCGCCCAGCCTTCCCTGTCCAGGCTTCTGAATTGAATTGCCTCCGCCAGATGTTCGGTCTTGATTTCATTGCTTTCTGCAAGATCTGCAATAGTCCGGGATACTTTTAATATCCTGTCATAGGCCCTGGCCGAAAGCCGCAATTTCTCCATAGCTGTTTTGAGCAGGGTTCTGCCTGCATCGCTGATATGGCATACTTCTTTTACCATTTGCGGGGGCATCATGGCGTTGGAATATATTTCTTCATTGTCTTTAAATCTTTCAGATTGCACTTCACGCGCTTTGATCACACGTTCCCTTATTTCCGAGCTGCTTTCTGCTTTTCTGTTAGAAATCATTTCATCAAACGAAACAGGTGTTACTTCCACATGCAGGTCTATTCTGTCTAAAAGTGGTCCGCTTACTTTATTGAGATATCTTTGTACGATTCCTGGTCCGCATACACATTCTTTTTCCGGATGATTATAAAATCCGCAGGGACAAGGATTCATGCTTGCCACCAGCATAAAGTTGGAAGGAAAATCCACAGAAACTTTTGCGCGTGATATTGTTACTCTTCTTTCTTCCAGGGGCTGTCTCATTACTTCGAGCACAGTTCTTTTAAACTCAGGCAGCTCATCGAGAAATAAAACGCCGTTATGCGCAAGAGAAATTTCTCCCGGCTGAGGAATGCCTCCGCCGCCCACTAATGCGACATCACTGATGGTGTGATGAGGAGAACGAAAGGGGCGATTGGAAATAAGAGAAGATGATTTGCTCAGCTTGCCTGCAACAGAATGAATTTTTGTTGTTTCAAGAGCTTCATGCAATGTAAGCGGTGGCAGGATAGACGCAAGTCTTTTGGCAAGCATGGTTTTTCCTGCACCGGGCGGACCTATCATAATCAGGTTATGTCCGCCTGCTGCTGCAATTTCCATGGCTCTTTTAATATTTTCCTGTCCCTGCACATTGGAAAAATCTGCTTCATAATGATTAATATTATGCATGAAGATCTCGCGGGTATTGACAGATAAAGGCTGAAGATTATTTTTCCCTTCCAGGAAGTCAATGGCTTCATTGATATGGCTTACGCCGAACACTTCCAGGTTATTTACGATAGCTGCTTCCTGTTCATTTTCTTTGGGAAGAATTAATCCTTTAAAGCCCTGTTTGCGTGCTTCAATAGCAATAGGTAAAACTCCTTTGATGGGGCTGAGATATCCGTCAAGGGATAATTCTCCCATGATCACATAGTCTTCAAAATTTTTTACTTTGATCTGATCGGTAGCGCTAAGTATGCAAAGGGCAATGGCAAGGTCATAGGAAGATCCTTCTTTTCTGATATCCGCCGGCGCAAGATTAACAATTACTTTTTGCCTGGGCATTTTAAATTCCAGGTGTTTGATAACCGATTCTACTCTTTGCTGACTTTCCTTGACTGCGCTATCTGGTAATCCGACCATAAAAAATTTGGTCCCTTGTCCTACATTGACTTCAATAGCAATGGTATAGGCATTGACGCCATACACGGCGCTTCCATAGCATTTGGCGAGCATAATAGCTGATTGTTTGGTTGAAATTAAGGGAGTAAAGTTAGGGGTTTGAAGGGACTGTGCAAATTAATTTATTAATGGGCAAATAGGCAATTGGCAGTTGGCAATAGGGTGCTAATTAACTTTTACCTTTATATTTATCTGGGTTTTTAATCATGTGGAATAATAGTCGTCCTATTTCGTCACTTTTTAGTTCGAGTTTATTTTTTACCCCTTCATTAATATAATTACATGCAAAAGCGAAATCAATCCAGATCTGAGTTTCACTATTTTCCATGTCGCTGTCGGAAACTTTGCTGATAAAATGTGCCGGATATTGCCTTTTTCTATAGGCTTCGCCTAAGTTTGAACAGATTGCACGAGAGGATCGCCGAATTTGCGAAGTTAATGCGTAGGTCTCTTCTTTAGGAAATTTTTTAGTGATCTCAAAAATCTCCATAGCCAAATCGAAAGACTTCTGATAAACAGTAAGTTTTTTAAAATTATTCATAGCTGGTTTTTATTATTTAAGTAGAATGTTTATTAAGAAACTATTGCCCACTGCCAGTTGCCGACTGCTTATTCTCTTACTTCCTTTTCAATGAGCATAATCAGAATATGAATGATCTTGATATGCATCTCCTGTATTCTGTCAGCATATCCTTCATGAGGAACATTAATAAGCACATCTGCATATTCAGAAAGTTTTCCTCCTGTCTTTCCTGTAAGGGCAATTACTTTTATTTCTTTCTGTTTTGCCTGTTCCGCAGCCTTTACTGCATTTTCTGAGTTTCCGCTGGTGCTAATTGCCAATAAAACATCTCCTTTTTTCCCAATGGCTTTAAGATATCTTGAAAATACATGCGCATATCCAAAGTCATTTGCCGTGCAGGTAATATGGCTTGAGTCACTGATAGAAATGGCCGGTATAGGTTCGCGGTTTTCCCGATACCTTCCTGTTAATTCTTCTGCAAAATGCATGGCATCGCAGGCCGAACCTCCGTTGCCGCAGGAAATAATTTTTCCTCCTTCGGAAACAGATTTTATAATAAGATCCGCAGCTTTCTGAATTTTATCAATATTGGAATGATCATCAAGAAATTTTTGAAGTAACTCAGATGCTTCTTTCAGCTCGTTAAGGATTAAATTCTGATTTGACATATCTGGTAAAGTTGGAATTAAAAATTTCAATAAACAAATTCCGGATTTAAAGCTCTTCTTAAATTTTAATTTGGCTTAAAATAAAAAATGTCAGGCTTTAACCTGACATTTTTTATTAATATTTATCATCCCAGTCGGATCCTCCACCTTCATCATCATCGGAAAAGCCTCCTCCGGAATCTTCCCAATCCATATCATCATCAAGGTCGCTTGGGCCATCTTCGCTCCAGCTATCTTCTTCATCTTCTGTATACCAGACCTCTTTAAATTCTCCTTTGATTTCATCTTCACCTTCTTCTGCTTCTAAATCTTTTACGATCTGAGCAGTAAGTCCTGTTCTTTTGAGGGCATCAGTTTTTGTAACTCCTGCATCAAGCAATGCTTTATATGCATCATAACTTGCATATAGTTCGTCATCACTTTCAAAATCTTTTTCAAGATCGTCTGTTCCTTTTTTCTTCATACATTGAATTGATTTCGTAGGTATAAACTAAATTAGTTATTATTAGTTTGTATGTGCAAATTTTTTTTAAAATTATTTTTGAGGGGAATAAAATTTGAAATTTTATTCAAATTCCGCAAGAACTGTAATGCCACCCAGGGTTTTTTCACCCAGGTTAACACTCACTTTTGCATTTAGTGGAATAAAAACATCTACCCTTGAACCAAATTTTATAAAGCCAAGTTCTTCTCCCTGTTTAATTTCCTGTCCTTCTTTCAGATACCATACGATTCTTCTTGCAAGCGCGCCGGCTATCTGACGGATTAATATGGAATGGTTGTTATGACCTTGAACGACAATTGTAGTTCTTTCGTTTTCGATACTGGATTTGGGGTGCCAGGCAACTTTATAAGTTCCAGGATGGTATTTAAAATATTTAATTATTCCGGATATAGGATTTCTGTTGATGTGTACATTAATAGGGGACATAAAAATGGAAATTTGTCTCCTTGCATCTTTAAAATATTCCGGTTCTACTACTTCTTCTATTACAACTACTCTTCCGTCAGCAGGAGCGACCACATGTTTGTCATTGATTACAATAGTTCTTTTAGGGCTTCTGAAAAATTGCAATACAAGTAAAAAACTTAGTGTGCAGATGATGGCAGAGAAAGTAAGAAGTGTAGTATAGTCAGGCAAAAAATAAAACAGCAAAAGGTTAATAAACACCAATACTATAAAAGCAGCGAGCAGTATTTTGTAACCTTCTTTGTGAATGACCATAACTGATTGTAAAATTATATTCCAGTATTTCGGCCGACAAATATATACAAAATGCTTTTGTTTTTTTAAAATCCGCCCCGGAATTTGTAGGTATTTGAAACTTTATCGATTGCGACAATGTAGGCTGCTATTCTTAAGGATATGTTATACTGTTTGGAAATAGCGTAAACTCTTTCAAAAGACTCTTTCATAATCCGGTCACATCTTCTGTTAACTCTTTCAAGGGGCCATCTTAAACCCAGGCGGTTTTGAACCCATTCGAAATAGGAAACAGTTACTCCTCCGGCATTGGCAAGGATATCCGGCACCACGATGATGCCCTTTGAATTTATTACATCGTCTGCGCTGGCGCTGGTTGGTCCATTTGCTCCTTCCACAATTAGTTTAGCTTTTATTTTTGGCGCGTTGTGTATATTAATTACATCTTCTTTGGCTGCAGGAATAAGCAGATCTACCTCACAGGTGATTATCCCATCCGGATCTTCCATTTTGTCGCCTCCGTCAAAACCTTCTAAAGTTCCATTATGGGTATCCCGATACGACAAAGCATAACTTATGTCTATCCCTTTGGGATTCCAGTATGCGCCGCTGATATCGCTTATCGCTTTCACTTTTACACCTCTTTCCTCCAGTAGTTTTGCAGTATTTGAACCTACATTTCCAAATCCTTGTATGGAACAGGAGCTTTGTGAGGGATTCATTCTTAATTTCTGCATCGCAGATAAAGCCGTTACCATCACTCCTCGTCCTGTTGCTTCAACCCTTCCTAATGAACCGCCAAGTACCAGTGGTTTTCCTGTAACTACTGCGTTTACGGTCATGCCTTTTGACTTGGAATATTCATCCATCAACCATGCCATTTCATTGGGTCCTGTTCCCATATCAGGAGCAGGTATGTCGCGGTCTGGTCCGAAAATGTCTAGCATGGATAAAGTATATGCTCTGGTGAGTCTTTCAATTTCACCTTTCGACATCGTTCTGGGATTACATCTTATTCCTCCTTTGGCGCCTCCGTAAGGAATATCCACTACGGCACACTTCCATGTCATCCAGGCTGCAAGGGCTTTTACCTCGTCGAGGTTTACTGCCATATCATATCTTATTCCTCCTTTGGATGGCCCGAGTATGGTGGAGTGAATTACTCTGAATCCTTCAAAAACTTTTACCATTCCATCGTCCATAGTAACAGGAAGAGAAACAATTACTTGCCTTGCAGGATTTTTTAAAACGTTATAGGTTTCCTGATCCAGTCCGAGAATTTGTGCTGCGACATCAAATCTAGACATCATGGATTCGAATGGATTGTTTTTATCTTGAATAGGAGCTGGCTCGATGTAAGACATAATGCTTGTTGATTATTTCAATCAAAAATTACCTGGAGCAAATTAATAATTTTTACGTAAATAAATGGACAATGTTGACTATGATTAAAATATTATCATGATTACCCATTAAATGAAATTTTGTTCGGGAATTTTTAAAGGGGTAATGATAAAAAGATCTTCAGAAAGGCAGCGATAAACGGAGCAGACAGCAGAAGGCTATCGAAGCGGTCAAGAAATCCTCCATGTCCGGGAATGACATCTCCTGAATCTTTGATGGCAAGGCTTCTTTTCAATAGGGACTCTACAAGATCACCACAGCTTCCGATCACAATAATGATGATTGCCATGGCAAACCATTGGATTGGATTCAGATTCTTATAAAAAAGTGAAAGAATAAGACTGGTGGTAATGGTCATCAGCGCTCCGCCTAAAGATCCTTCCCAGGTTTTTTTCGGAGATACTCTTACAAATAATTTATTTTTCCCTAATAACATTCCTGAGAAAAATCCTCCTATGTCATTTGACCATACCAATAACAGCAATCCTAAAATGATTTCATAATGATAATCTCTGTACACAAAGGCGCATGCATGGAGCAATGCAAAAGGGAAAGCGATGTAAATGTTTCCTAAAAATGTAAATGCAATGTTCACAAATGGTTTTTCATTATTCTGAAAAAGCTCAATGAGGAATAAGAGAAATAAGAATGGAAAGAGTAAAAAGTAAAACTGGAAATTCAATAACCCTAATTCAATAAAAAAGACAATGGTATATATGGTCATACCTGAAGTAATACCAAAGAGCTTATTGGGTTTTATACCTGCCTGGCCTATCAGTTTGTAAAACTCAAGCATGGCTAATAAGCAAATACAGAAGAATAAAACGAAATAAGTCCATTCACTCAGGCAGATAAATGAGATCATAAGCGTGCCTCCTATGGCGCCGGCTATCACCCGCTGACCAACATTGCTTAATTTATCTAATCCGAGTCTGAGTCTCATGGAAGCTTCTAATGGGTTAATATATCCTGCTTGCTCTTTTCACTAAATCTTCTAAAAGTAAATAATAAAAGCAAAAATACCACCAGGCAAACTATAATAATTATTGCTGGAAAATCTACGGATTCGGGATCAAAATCAATAATTTTTTTCATGTGCAAATTATTTAAAATTAATGCCATAGCATTATTAATAAAATGCATACATATAGGTATCAATAAGCTTCCAGACCAATAGTACAGATATCCAAAAACAACCCCAAGGAACATACGTGGGAAAAAGCCCATAAATTGAAAATGTAAAAAGCTAAAGAAAAATGCAGTTATCCAAATAGGAAAATGTGGAGTTTTCCAGATTTTAATTAATTCATTTTGGGCAATGCCACGAAACAAAAATTCCTCACCAATTGCAGGTATAATAGCTATTATGAATAATAACATAATAAATTCTGGAATAGAGTCATATTGAATTAGAAACCGCATTAATATTTTTAGTTTTTCCTCGAGATTTTTTGCCGTGTTTTCAAATCCTAAAATGTCAGGTAGTTTAATGTTTTGATTAAATTTATTTATGACGTCTACAAGAGGTTGTGATAATATAATCAGAAGGACAGCAAACAATATCATAATCAGAAATCCATTCGTATTATTTTTTTTAAGAGAAATTTCAAGCTTTATTTTTGGATTAATGTATTTGATATAAATGAGTGGCAAAAGAATAAATGAAATTAAGTGTATTGATACCTGCATTGAAAGTAAAACTGGTCTTGAATCAGAAGGAGGTGGGTTATTGTCAAGACTTAAAATATAGTCGGTGCCAAAAATTGCCGCAAATACGGTGAGAATAATTCCTTCACCAAGAAATCTAAATCCAAATAATCTTAAAATCACCCCGAAACTTTGAAGGGTCTTATTCTGTTGGGGTGTAATCTGATTTTCCATATAAAAGTCGTAAATTTACAAGAAATGTGTTAAAGTGTTAATGTATCAGCGTATTTAATGTTAACACGTAATACCTTACATATCAAAATATCAAGTAATGGTCAGAATTGGTAATCTTGAGCTTGGGGAATTCCCTCTTTTGCTGGCGCCTATGGAAGACGTGAGTGATCCGCCTTTCCGTGCAGTGTGCAAAGATAAGGGAGCAGACCTCATGTACACTGAATTCATTTCCGCCGACGGGCTGATCAGGGATGCGGAAAAAAGTGTGCAGAAGCTGGATATCTATGATTATGAAAGACCTATCGGAATACAGATTTTCGGTGATAAAATAGATGCCATGAGAGAAGCGGCGGCAATTGCAGAAGCTGCGGGACCTGAACTGGTAGATATTAACTATGGCTGTCCGGTGAAAAAAGTTGCCTGTAAAGGTGCCGGCGCCGGAATACTTTTAGATCTTCCCAAAATGCAGAAGATGACTGAAGAGATTGTCAAAAGATGCACTTTACCTGTTACCGTGAAAACAAGATTGGGTTGGGATGAAAAAAACATTAAGATTCTTGAAGTGGCCAAAAGACTTCAGGATGTAGGAGTGCAGGCGCTCACCATTCATGCAAGAACACGTTATCAATTATATAAAGGCAAAGCCGACTGGTCCTATATTGCAGAAGTAAAAAACCTGCCGGATATTCATATACCTATTTTCGGTAATGGTGATGTAGATTCTCCGGAAGTTGCCCTGGAGTACAGAAATAAATATGGGGTGGATGGGATAATGATTGGAAGAGCCGCCATCGGGTATCCCTGGATCTTTGACGAGATCAAACATTATTTTAAAACCGGACAAAAGTTAAATTCACCTTCGCTTTCGGAAAGGGTAGAAGTCTGCAAAAAGCATTTGCTGAAATCGGTAGAGTGGAAGGGGCCTAAAAAAGGAATTTTTGAAATGCGCATGCATTATTCCAACTACTTCAGAGGTTACCCCAATTTCAAACCATTCAGAACAAGGCTAGTCGAAGCGGGATCTTACGAAGAAGTAGTGGAGATATTGGAGGAAGTGAAAGCTACATTTGTGTTGGATGTGATTCAATAATAAAAAAAAGGCTCCTAAAGAGCCTTATTCATAATTCAACATTCAAAATTCATAATTAATTAAACTCCTTCCGCAACCACTTCCTTCACTTCAGGAATCATTCTCTTTAATAAGTTTTCAATTCCTGCTTTCAGTGTTACGGTAGAGGATGGACATCCGCTGCAGGAACCTTGCAGGGTTACGGTTACAATTCCTTCATCATAAGATTTAAAGTTAATTGCTCCACCGTCTTGTTCCACTGCCGGGCGAATATATTCATCCAGCATTACTTTTATTTTCTGAACAATCTCCGGATCATCTGCGGAGATTTCATCCACTTTTATTCTTTCTCTGAATAATGCTTTCCCTTCTTCCAGGTATCCCTTGATCAGGGATTTTATCATTGGAGTGATTTCAAACCAATCTATATCATCTGCTTTAGTAACAGTGATGAAGTTAGCAGTGATGAATACTCTTTTTACAAAGCTGAATCTGAACAGGTCTAGTGCCAGCGGACAATTTTCTGCGTTGGCCGGATTAGTATAGTCCACGCTACCTTCAGGTAATAAAATAAAATCCGCCACAAACTTCAAGGAGTTTGGGTTAGGGTTGGATTCTGTATACAGATTAATAATTTTCTTTTCCATGATTTCTAAAAAATGCTTCTTAACTAAGCATCAACAATGTTTAATAGAATTAGTTCCAAAGATAATAAAAAGTTGGCAGTTAGCAGTGGGCAGTTGGCAAAGCGCGGTAAATCAGCTTTTGCTTTTATATTTATCGGGGTTCTTTATCATGTGAAATAATAATCGTCCTATTTCATCGCTTTGCTGCTCTAATTTATTCTTTAGCGTTTCATCAATGTATTGGCAGGAAAAAGCGAAGTCGATCCAGATCTGAGTTTCACTGTTTTCCATGTCGCTATCTGAAACTTTACTTACAAAATGCGCTTCATATTGTCGTTTTCTGTATGCTTCGCCTAAATTTGAGCATATCGCACGGGAGGATCTTCTTATTTGGGAAGTTAATGCGTACTGTTCTTCTTTTGGAAATTTTTTAGTGATTTCAAAAATGTCCATAGCAAGACTAAAGGACTTTTGATAAACAGTTAGTTTTTTAAAATTATTCATAGCTGGTAGTAATTTTATTATTAAAGTAAAAATCTTTATCAGAGCTTATTGCCAATTGCCTACTGCCCACTGCCAACTTTCTTTTCCGACCCCGCAATAACCACTGCGGCAACAGCATCTCCTGCAACATTTACGACCGTGCGGCACATATCCAGTATTCTGTCGGGAGCCATAATCAAGGCAACTCCTATTACAGAAGGTACGCCAACCGATTCGAAGACTGAAATTAGAGTGACCATTCCCGCTCCGGGAATTCCTGCAGCGCCAACAGCAGCTAAGGTCGCAGTAAAGACGATAGTTATCATAGCCGAAAGAGATAAATCGAGGCCTAAAGCCTGAGCTACAAAAACAGCTGCCACCGATTGATAAATGGCGGTGCCGTCCATATTCACCGTGGTGCCGAAAGGAAGTACGAAGCCCGTAATTTCAGGAGATACTCCCAGATGTTTTTCCACCCTTTCCATAGTAACAGGTAAGGTAGCATTGCTGGAGCTTGTAGAAAATCCCAGCAATAACGCCGGTCTCATGCCTTTGAAAAACTGTCCGTACTTTATTTTGGAAAACAATAAAAATACAGCAGGATAAATAACAAATAGCATTACCATTAAAGCAATGAGAACTGTAAGCGAATATTTTAGAAGTCGCATCAAAAAGACGGCAATTTCTGCAGGATTATCTCCGCTTATTTCCACGAGCACAGAAGCCATGAGTGCAAAAACACCTATCGGGGCAAACTGCATGATCAGCGAAACAAGCTTTAATAAAATTTCATTAATGCCTTCAAAAAATTTGATCACCGGCAGAGCTTTGTCAAAAGGTGTTTTGAGAATCGCAATGCCAATGATTACAGAGAAGAAAACGATCTGGAGCATATTCTCATTGGCGGAAGCTGCTGAGAAAAAATTTTGCGGCACCATGTCTACCAGTAATCTTAAAGGTCCTGTATCTGTTGCCTCCGCTTTTCCGACTGCGTTTTCAGCAACTGACGCATATTTGCTTATCAGTTTTTCTTTTGTTTCCACAGAAAAACCTTCCCCTGGTTTTATAATGTTCGCAAGGGTAATAGCCATAGTGGTAGCAATGATGGCTGTGCAGAAAAAAATTAAAATGGTTTTCCCTCCGATACTGCCTAATTTTTTAAGCTCACGGAGGCTTGCTACTCCTGTTATTAAAGAGGACATGATAAGAGGAATGGCAAGCAGCTTCAGGAGGTTGATGAAGATGGTCCCGAAAGGTTTGATGTAATTTAAAGTAAAAGCAGGAAGTGAAGAGAATTGGGTAGATAAAAGTCCGAAGATGATTCCCAGAACTATACCTATGAGAATTTTTATATAGAGGGGAATCTTTTTCTTTTCCTTCATTAAATCAAACTTCAATATCCTGTTTAAAGCTTTACAGATTTATTTCTCAGATAAAAATCTGCTATTACCAATGCTGCCATGCTTTCTACAATCGGTACTGCACGCGGTACCACGCAAGGATCATGTCTGCCTTTTCCTGAAACTGTAACCGCTTCTCCTTTTTCATTCACGCTTGCCTGATCTTTCATGATGGTAGCAACAGGTTTAAATGCTACACGAAAGTAAATATCTTCTCCATTGCTGATTCCCCCTTGTACTCCTCCGGAATAATTGGTGGAAGTAGTGACCTTTCCATTTTTGATAAGGAATGGATCGTTATGCTCAGAACCTTTCATTTCTATACCTTCGAATCCGCTGCCATATTCAAACCCTTTTACAGCATTAATGCTCAACATAGCCTTACCCAATTCTGCATGCAGCTTATCAAATACAGGTTCACCTAATCCAACCGGCGTGCCTTGTATTACGCAGCTTACTATTCCCCCTACGGTATCCTGGTTTTTTCTGACATCATCTATGAAGGCGATCATTTTTTCTGCCAGCTTATCATCAGGACATCTTACAATGTTGTTTTCGGTATTCTCCAGATTTAATTCTTTGTAATTTTTTTCCAGCTTAATGGCTCCTACCTGGGAAACATAGGCATTGATGCTGACACCCAGTTTTTTTAATAATAATTTTGCAATAGCTCCGGCAGCAACACGCGCAGCCGTTTCTCTGGCAGAGCTTCTCCCGCCTCCCCTGTAATCCCTTATACCATATTTTTCATGATAAGTATAATCAGCGTGGGATGGTCTGAATTTATCAGCGATGTGGGCATAATCTTTACTTTTCTGATCTTCATTGTAAATCACTATGCTGATAGGAGTGCCGGTAGCTTTTCCTTCAAATATTCCGGAAAGTATTTCTACCTTATCTCCTTCCTGTCTTTGCGTGGTAATTTTTGACTGACCAGGTTTTCTTCTGTCCAGCTCTTTCTGGATATACTCGATATCAATTTCTAATCCCGCAGGACAGCCTTCCAGTATTGCTCCAATGGCAGCACCATGTGATTCCCCAAAAGTTGTTATCCTGAAAATTTTCCCAAAACTATTGCTCATCGTCTGAATATTAATATTGCAGTGGTTACTAACATAAACAAAATTATGATGTTAGCAAAGAGTTTTATATCCTCGTCCTTTTCCTTGGATCGCAGTTTATTACTCTCCTGATTTGCTAACGCTTTAAAATTATCAAGCTCTGTAGAAGAAATACTTTTATTTTTCTGACTTTCTCCCTGAACTATGACAGGAATTCTCGATTTTAAAGTATCGTACTGTTCCTTTACAGGATCAAAATAAATAAAATGAAAGTAATCTGACAAACTGAATACTCCCGGCTCTTTAGGGATGATTTTAT
>JAIERY010000215.1 GCA_019746425.1 Cytophagaceae bacterium | reverse complement strand
CTTTCTCATTTTTCACTAGTTTAAAGTTATACAATTAATCCTTAACTAGTGGTTCAATTTTAGGGGAGTATTATAGTCATCACAACCTCTTTTCTATTATTGTTTATTTATTTTCGCCGGATCAAATTGTATAGGTAAAACCACTCCGCATATTTATTATTTCCCCACAAAATATATCTGGTATTAAAGCGGTACTTATCTTTCATAAATTATTGCTTTAAGTGGCTATGGGTGAGAAATGATGGTAATCAAATAGTGATATTAGACGGTCTATATCTGGTAAATATCTCTTTAATTTATCTCCTGGCTAAAAATTTTGGTTGACTGGCTCTATTTTCATTTGATAAATCGCTACACTTTACTGAGCAATCTAAAAGGAATATGAAAAAATATTTTACAAAAACTACTCAATGGTTTGAGGTCAAACTATTGGTGTTATTCATCAGCTGGAGCGGGCTATGCCTGGGGCAATGGCCCGCAGGAATGAGCCCGGCCAATTTTACTTTTAATAAGAACTTTACGGCAGCTCCAAGTCAGAATAATGATATCACTCAGGATGGCGCTGCTTTCAGATATAATCTTACTCCCTGGAGCGCTGCTATGCCCGCGAGCAATGGTCAGATCAACAGCATGTGGAATAATAACGTATTTAATTTCAGAAATCCTTTTTCCATTTGTTTCCAGGTTCAGATCAATCCGACTACTGCAGGTTTTCAGGATAGAAAGACAGACGGATTTTCATTTAACCTTCAGAGAATAACAGGTGCGACACCTACAGCGGCGGAGTTGAGCAGGGTGGGTCAACCCGGCGGCGGAATGGGGGCCTTATGTAATTTATCTAATTCAGATCAGCTTATATTCGAATTTGATTTGTATTCCAATTCAAATACAACCAATGCATGTCCGCCTGCGGCATGCGGAGCATGTCCCGCCTGCGATGTAAATGATAGTCCGATTGCAGAGCACATCAGTATCAACAGAGATATCAGTTGTACGCATGCACAAAATCCTGCGCAGGCTGGAAATATCATGACACCGGTTGCGATGAGACCAGGTGTTCCTAATTACACTGGTTTTCCTTATGCGAATACCATTCGTGATGGAGCCATACACAATGTACTCATCAGCTGGACACCCAGCGCCCCGGTGAACATGGGCTACAATGATGAATGGGGAGCTTGCCCGGGTACAGGCTGGCCCGGACCTGCGTGGGCAGGATGTCCGGTTGTGAGCTGTACCGATCCCGGTGTAATAGCAGGGGCTCCCAATAGAGTGCCTTGCTATCGTCAGGGGGGAACATTTACTATTACAGTGGATGGTAGTTTGCGGGTAAATCAAACTATTACCAGTTTATGGACGGTGATGAATCCTAACAATCAATCCTGGAATTTCAATTATATATTTGGTTTTGCTTCTACCAGCCAGATGGTTTTTCCCGATCATATCTGGATAAAGCCCTGTAATGATATACTTCCTGTAGATCTGATTCAATTCAATGTAAAGAAGCTGGATAATGCCGCATTGCTTGTATGGAAAACCGGAAGTGAAAAGGAAAGCAGTCATTTTATAGTGGAGAGAAGCTATGATGCAGAAAGTTTTCAACCTGTGGGAATGGTAGCATCTTCTGGAAATACATCTGCGATGACTTCGTATTCCTTTGAAGATCATAAGGTGCAACCGGGTTTGATTTATTACAGATTAAAACAGGTAGATAAAAATGGCCAGTACGTTTACTCTTCTGTTAAAACGGTTTTGCTGGATGAGCCTGAAAGCATTATTGTTTTTCCTAATCCGGCACAAGAACAGGCAACAATTTACCTCAGCGGTTTTGAGGCCATGGAAGTTGTCAGCTTTGAACTGATAAATTCATTAGGACAGCAAGTTTACAGCAGTGAGATATCGGAAGGCATATATGAAAAGGAAATTTCTCTAAAGGAATTGCCTGCGGGAATATATTTGATCAAGGTACATACCGGATCGGCTACTTATATTGAAAGAATAGTTAAAGAATAAAAAACTATGATGCCAGGCTAAGTAATCTTATTAAGGATTATTTATCTTGGCATTATGATTAAAACGCTTGTCCAAAATTTACCTCTCTATCAATTTGAGTCTATTAATCGCTATGGAGAAGTGTTCCATTATGTTTCCTCGCGGGAAGGAGGAAAGAGCGAAGGTGATATAGGTGCTTTGAATCTGAGTTTCAAAGTGGGAGACCGTGATGAAAACGTAATCAGCAATCGCGAGGCTTTGGCAAAGGCAATTAGTGTTGATCCTTCCACTCTGATCTTTCCTCTTCAAACTCATAGTTCAAATGTAGTAAGTATTTATACAGGCAATGAAAATCTGGAAGACACCGATGCATTGATCACCGGTAAAAAAGGGATATGCATTAGTGTGATGTCTGCAGATTGCGTGCCTGTGCTTTTATTTGATCCTAAGCAAAAGGTAGTGGCAGCGATACATTCCGGCTGGAGGGGCACTGTTTCAAAAATTGTTTTACGAACTATTGAAGCGATGCAGAAAAATTTCGGATCACAACCCAAAGATATGATAGCAGGAATAGGTCCGAGTATTTGTGCAGAGGTATATGAAGTCGGAGAAGAGGTGATTGCTGAATTTGAAAATGCATTTTCAGCGGGAGAGGGTTTGGTACTTAATAAAAAAAACGGAAAAGGTTATCTTGATTTGTGGGAGGCCAACAGAAGACTCCTGACAGAAGCAGGGGTGGAGAAAAAAAATATCGAGGTATCCGGAATATGCACCTATCAGAACAGTGAAAACTTTTTCTCTGCAAGGAAGTCTAAAAACAAAGCGGGAAGATTTGCGGCAGGAATTATGCTACGTTAATTATTCAGCCTGCTTTAAAAGCAATTTTAGGTTTTTCATTTTCAGCATTACAAGTCTTCTTTTCAATTCGCTTTCCATATCTGAATGCTTTAGTCTGAATTCTTCAAGTTTCTGAGAAGTTTTGGAATGTTTGTCGGAGTTGTCTTTTATGGCCATGAAAGGAAAGTTTTAAGGATCAATCTTAGCCAATTTTATCCTTTACTAGTCCACCATTAATCCCTGAAAAATCCCCCGGCAAATCCACAGTTAATCAACATTTATTTTTGAATTACGTACAATGAAAAATAGTTAAATTTGTTAAAATTTGAGCTTTTTAAGTAAACATGGATCAAGGTTGGCTAAGAGGGATCGGGATTGTGGATTAAGCTATCCATGGTTTGTTAACACAGATAATATGTGGTATATTCGTATTAATTTTAGTTGGAATTTCTGAGCCATGAAAAGTAATCAGCTCGACCTGAAGTTAAAGTACATAGTAATACAACATGTTGTAGTAATCCTGATAGGGATTGGCATTTTTTATATTGACGAGGTTGAATTCCTGGATGGCTTTTACCCTAAACTATTTCTTTTAATCCTGGCATTTGCTAAGTGTATCTATTTTATAGGTCATTCCTTCAAAAAAATCGAAGAGGCCTCTCTGAATAATTTTACCTATAATAAGTTTCTTGTTATTATTCTCACTAACATATTCCTGATCATTTTATCATTTGCAGTGGATTATTCCTGTTTATATGAATTTGATTCCAATTCTTTCCAGGGACTCACCAGGGATGGTTCTATGTTTACGATATTCTATGACTTTTTTTATTTCAGTGTATTGACCTTTACCACAACAGGTTTTGGGGATATTATTCCTCTCACCAAACCTGCAAAATTCCTGGTAACCATTGAGGTGATTGTTGCTTTTATTACTACCATTATAGTTATCTTTAATTTCATTCACATCAAGGATTCCATCCACGAACTAAGCTTTTTGAAGCTTAGAAAAAAGCCTTTCAAGAGTAAGGAAATGGAAGAAGTAGAGACAGAGAATTAGTGCTGTGTAATGAGTGCTCAGCGCCTGAGTTTTTGCTTCGTTTTTTATAGCCAGTCCACCTTGTTTTCTGTAAAACCCAACCTTCAATTTCAAGACAAATTTTTGCGAAGTATTACAAAGATTTTTTATAATTCACAAGTATCTGATTTATAATAAATTAATTCTTATTATTAAAGTATTGATTTGAGTTGAAATTTAATGGGTTTTGAGGCCATAAAAATTGGATTTTAAAGCTGATTTATACTATTAAATCCGGCTTAATTTTATTAAATTGCTTGATCCAAAATTTAAATTTTTTCATACCCAATATCTATGGCAGAAGGTACCAATATTATCCCAATTAACATTGAAGACGAAATGCGGGGAGCATACATCGATTATTCGATGTCAGTTATTATTTCTAGAGCACTTCCGGATGTGAGAGACGGTTTAAAGCCCGTTCATCGCAGGGTTTTGTTCGGCATGGAAGAGCTTGGAGTAAATTACAATAAACCCTATAAAAAATGCGCAAGAATAGTAGGGGATGTACTTGGTAAGTACCATCCGCACGGTGATGCTTCAGTGTATGATACGATGGTGAGGATGGCACAGGACTGGTCACTGAGATATCCATTAGTTGACGGACAGGGAAACTTCGGTTCTATTGACGGTGATTCTCCTGCAGCGATGCGATATACGGAAGCGAGGCTGAAGAGAATAGCTGAAGAAATTCTGGCAGACATCAATAAAGAAACGGTTGACTTTCAGCCGAACTATGACGACTCTACACAGGAGCCTACTGTATTACCTTCTAAAATTCCTAACCTGCTTGTAAACGGTACCTCGGGTATCGCAGTAGGTATGGCTACCAATATGGCGCCGCACAATCTTACTGAATGTGTAGATGGAATTGCTGCCTATATAGACAATAACGATATCACTATTTCAGAGCTGATGAAGTTTGTCCAGGCTCCTGATTTCCCGACCGGTGGAATTATCTACGGTTACAGCGGTGTGAAATCTGCCTATGAGACAGGAAGAGGAAAGGTAGTAATGAGAGCGAGGACTTCTTTTGAAACGTTGCCAAACGGCAGGGAACAGATCATCGTGACCGAGATTCCATATATGGTCAACAAGGCCAACATGATTGAGAAAATTGCCCAAATGATCGGGGAGAAAAAGATCGAAGGAATTTCAGACATCAGGGACGAGTCGGACAGAGAAGGATTAAGAGTTGTTTTTGATCTTAAAAAAGATGCCGTATCAAGCATCGTATTAAATAACCTTTTCAAGTTTTCACAGCTACAGTCATCTTTCAGCATCAACAATGTGGCCCTGGTAAAAGGAAGGCCGATGACGCTGAACCTGAAAGACCTTATCGTGCATTTTGTGGAGCACAGACATGAGGTGGTAGTAAGAAGAACCGAGTTTGAACTGAAGGAAGCAGAAAAAAGGGCACACATATTGCAGGGATATTTAATAGCCCTCGATAACCTGGATGAAGTAATTGCTTTGATCAGGAACTCAAGGGATCCCGAAGTTGCAAGAGTAGGCTTAATGGATAAGTTCGGAATGAGCGAGATCCAGGCAAGAGCGGTACTTGATTTGAGATTGCAGAGGTTAACAGGCATGGAGCGCGAGAAGATCGTGCAGGAGTACGAAGAAGTGATGAAGCTTATTGCGCATCTGAAAGAGATCCTTGCCAATAAAGATTTAAGAATGAAAATCATTAAGGATGAGCTGGCGGAGATGAAAGAAAGATACGGTGATGCCAGAAGAACGGAAGTAGTTCATTCATCTGATGATATTTCACTGGAAGATATTATTCCGGATGAAGAGATGGCGATTACGATTTCTCACCAGGGATATATCAAGAGAACGAATTTAGCAGAATACAGAACACAGGGAAGAGGAGGAGTAGGCGCAAGAGGAGTGACTACGAAAGAAGATGATTTTACAGAGCATCTTTTCATTGCTACCACTCACAATTACCTGCTGGTGTTTACCGAGCAGGGAAAGGTATTCTGGCTGAAAGTATATGAGATTCCGGAAGGAAGTAAAACTTCTAAAGGAAGAGCGATACAAAATTTAATTCAGATAGATCAGAACGATAAGGTAAGCGCCGTTATTAATGTGAAGACACTGGAGGATGAAGATTATATCAATAATAACTTCCTTATCATGGTAACTGAAAAAGGTACCATTAAGAAAACAACTCTTGAAGCTTATTCAAGACCAAGAGCCAATGGTATTACCGCGATCACAGTTCACGAAGGTGATAAATTACTTGCCGTTCGTCTGACCAACGGCAGCAATGAAATAGTAATTGCGCTGAGATCGGGAAGAGCGATCAGGTTCAATGAAGAGCATGTAAGACCAATGGGAAGAACGGCAGCAGGGGTGAGAGGCGTTTCGCTTGCCGATGATGATGACAAAGTGATCGGTATCGTTTGTATGACCTGCTCTGACAATGACCTGCTGGTTGTATCAGAAAAAGGATATGGCAAGCGTTCTGCTATAGATGAGTACAGAATTACCAACAGAGGAGGAAAAGGAGTAAGGACGATCAATGTAACGGATAAGACCGGCAGGCTCGTGGCGATCAAAGATGTATCTGATAATGATGAGATCATGATCATTAATAAGTCCGGTATCACGATCAGAATGGCGGTTTCAGATCTGAGGGTAATGGGAAGGGCCACACAGGGAGTAAGGCTTATCAAGCTGAATGAAGGAGACGAAATTTCTTCAGTGGCTAAAATAGAAAGAATGGCAGGAGAGGAGAGAGAAGAAGTAGAAACCGTGAAGCCTCTGAATGAAGTGATAGAAGGAGAGGATCTTCCGGAGGAAGACAGTGCGGAGGATAGTTCAGAGGAAACAAAAGAATAGCTTGAAGTACGAAGTATGAGGTAAGAAGTAAGAAAGAATATTATCATACTTCCTGCTTCTTACTTTAATAAATAAATAATTATCCATGAAAAAAATATTCATATTTCTATTCACGGTTGCTGTTTCAGTGACGGCTTTCTCACAGAGCTCAGCCATACTGGATGCTGTGCTTTATCATAAAAATCAGGAGCTGGATAAAGCCAAGCTTGAAATTGATAAAGCGGTAGTTCATGAGAAAACAAAAGCTGATCCGCAGGCATGGTATCAGAAGGGAGTAATCTATACGGATTTGTCCCGCACTGAAAAACCTGAGTTTGCTTCACTTGCTCCCAATGCTTTGATGGATGCCTATGATGCATTTAAAAAGGCCAAAGAGCTTGACCCTGCACAAGGACAATATTATAAACTGGCCGAGACCAAATTAAAAGAGCTCTATCCTGATTTTATCAATAAAGGCGCCGATGAATATAATACGGAAAAGGTCAAGGAAGCGTATACAAAATTTAAAATTGCCCAGGAGTTAAATCCCAACGATACTTCAGGATATATATATGGATGTTATGCCGCAGAAACTTTGGGTGATGATGAGAATTTAAAAAAATATGTAGACAAACTGGTAAGCCTGAATTACAAAAGTCAGGAATTTTACAGAACCAGAATTTATCTTGAGCAGGATCCTGCTAAAAAGCTGACGATATTAAAAGAAGCGGAAACTGCTTACCCGGGAAGCGAACTCCTGATAGAAATTGCCGGAGACGTTTACAGCGAACAGGGCAAATACCAGGAAGCTTTGAAAGAATACCAGAAACTGGTCACCTTGATGCCGGAAAATGTTGCTGCTCTTACCAAGGTTGCCATACAATATGAAAAGCTGCAGCAGACAGATAAGGCGCTGGAAACTTATGACAGAATATTGAAACTGGATAATTTTCATTTTATAGCTAATTATAATAAAGCCATCATTTATTTTGAGAAAGGGAAAGCTGAGAATGAAAAGGTTCACAAGCTATCAGTAGATGAATATCACAAACAGGGGAAAGCGATGGAAGAAGAGGTAAATAAACTTTTTGCTACGGCTTATTCTCATGCTTCGGCAGCGTTGAAACTTACCAATGATGATGATGATCAGAAAAATATTAACCTGATGATCTCTGAAATTAATAAGATCATTAAGAAATAGATTTTTTATAAACATAAGGAAGCCTCTGTGAAGAGGCTTTTTTGTTGGATTAATATTAAAGCGGTTAACGAATGTGCGTCATTCCCGCGCAGGCGGGAATCTCATCCTTTTGTACTCTGTTTAAAAGAAAATGCGAAGTGCATCATAGATATTTTTTAGTAAAATTTAAATTTTAATCATCTTTCGGAGATTCCCGCCTGCGCGGGAATGACACAAGGGGGTAACTTATAACTTTCAATTTATAGCTCATGGAATTCGGCCAAACAGAAGACATTGATAAAGTAGATTTTACACTTCCTGATGATCCGGCATTGACGGGCACGAGTCTCAGGAAAAGCCGTAAGATCAAGAATCCCAGAATATTTTCCGGTTGTGCCAAATGGGGAAGGAAGGAGTGGGTCGGAAAGTTTTATCCTGAGGGAACAAAGGAAGCGGATTTCCTGGCGCATTATGCAAAGCACTTTAATTGCATTGAGCTTAATGCTACTCATTACCGGATACATCCGGCAACTACTATTAAAAAATGGAAAGACACTGTAGGTAATGATTTTAAATTCTGCCCGAAGTTTCCCCAGACCATCAGCCATATCAACAGACTTATCAATTCAGAGAAGGAGACAGAAGAATTTTTAAAATCAATTATGTATTTTGAAGAGAAGCTTGGACCATGCTTTCTGCAGCTTCCTCCGACCTTTACGCCGAAGAGTTTTCAGACCCTGGAAAAATATATCAGGAAACTTCCTGCCGAGCTTGATACCTATGTAGAATTAAGAAGTCCGAAATGGTTTGAAGATAAAAATATAGAACAGGAAGTTTTTGCCATGCTTGCTGAAAATAACAGAGGTACTGTGATCAGTGATACTTCAGGCAGGAGAGATGCACTGCATATGTATCTGACCAAACCGGTGGCATTCATTCGTTTTGTTGGGAATGACATGCATCCGACCGATTTCACCCGGATCAATGATTGGGTAGAAAGGATAGGAGACTGGATGGATCAGGGATTACGGCAAGCATATTTTTTTATGCATCAGCATGAAGAGCTGGATTCTCCCAGGCTTGCAGCATATTTTTCTTTAAAGGCAAATAAAGAACTTGATACAGATATTCAGGTACCCAAGTTTATAGAAGGAGCCTACTCAAATTTTGAATTGTAAATGATGAATTTTGAATAACCTACGCTCAGCATGACAAATGAACAATAAAAAAGCCCCGTAACAGGGGCTTCTTTGTTATTCTCTTTTGATTATTAATTCTTACAGATGGAATCTTGTCAATACATTACTCATAATTGCAATTACTATGGAGATCGAAATGATTGTTAAGATAAATCGTGACATAATTTTAATTGTTTGTTCATATATATATTCATATTGAACAAGGAAAAGTAACTCGGTTTTGAAAAAATATTTTGGAAGGATTTTGAAGTGGCTATAAAATATAAAGCCCCATTGGCGGGGGCTTCATATTCTTATATTGGACTTGTATTATCAGGTGTTCTTACTAAAACTATTGTTGTGTTCTACATATATATACTTTGAACTATGGGAAAGTAACCATATAAAGTAAGCATACATTTTAAATATTTTTTTGATACCAAGGATAGGGTAAAAATCATAGCTTTGATGTGCTCTTATCAATAATTTTTTTAATTAACATAATATAAATTGTACTACTTTTATATAATATATTGTATAATTTACAATACATATATTAGAAATATACAAAATAACCTTC
This sequence comes from Cytophagaceae bacterium, assembly GCA_019746425.1. Lineage (GTDB taxonomy): Bacteria > Bacteroidota > Bacteroidia > Cytophagales > Cytophagaceae > JAIERY01. The sequence continues at coordinate 2,429 of JAIERY010000215.1, read as the reverse complement.
ATCTTAATTCAATCTTTAATACAATTCTGATTTTCTTCTCTAAATATTAAAATAATACAATAATTAAAATTATAACTGCCTGTATTTTAAAATACTAAGTTGATTTTTTATTGCTTTATTCGTACCCTATGTTTGTGAAAGTCAAACAACAGCAAAATAAATAAAATGTTTGCAAGCCAAATGATAAGAGTTACTGAAGATACAGAGAAGGAGTTCTTCTTCTCTAGTAAAATGAAGGAAGAGAAGCAGTCTAATATGACATGCTTCGTCAATGGCATTGAGTACTCATTTAGCGTGGTGAAAGGTTCCAAGACTGGTAAAAAAATTGTCAGAGATTATAAAAAAAAATATTCAGATCTGAAAAAAATTTATTCCGGTGCTCAAAAAGATTTTAAAATAGAAATAAAAAAATGAGACAAGGAGAAATACTAGGCAACGCACTTGATGGACTGTTTAATTTAAATATTAAATACACGGTTGACAAATTTATCGTAAGCCATGTCCAAAAAATTGTGTATGTAGATTTTCATACAAATATAGATAGTGAGCGGTTTGAACGTGAGGAAGAATTTAGTCTTGATGACTTCAAGGCGTGGATGGAAATAAATCAAAAAGAATTCCTTACTCATTATGTAACAAGCGATGTAGACGATCAGGGGGAAGGTGAATATAGAGATGTTAAAGCAACCAACTGGTTTGCCGCTTTGGAAAATACTTGCAAGTGGCAGGTGGAATGCTTTGTAAATTATTATTTAAATAAGTGAATAAGTATTAACCTAAAATAAATTTTATGAAAAACATTAATAATAAAAAAAGAACTCATAAGCAATTGGATTGGGGGCCTGAGAAATGTCCGGAAGAATCTAATGTGTGTAGCACAGAAATGTGCACAGCGGGGCACTTGGTTAATATGGCTGGATCAATAGGTTATGATTTAAAGGACAAGTACGGCTGGGAGATGGCTGCAACGCTTATACATAAAAAATCCTGTCCTGATTTTCCGATACAAAATTTTGGTAATATCCCACAGGAATGGGCGTTGGCCTACATAGAAGAAATGGCAGAAAGGGAAAGTAAAATCTATGGAATATAATATATATGAACTGGACACCATTTATAATTTTCTCAGTGTTAATATTTCTCACTTGGGCACTTGCTCAGTGGGTGAATAAAAAATCTTAACTAAAATATTTATGAGCCAAATCAAAAACAGATTCTTTGAAGAAATAAATAAGAGAGCTGATAAGATTGAAGATGAGGAATATTTCTATGAACAAAAAGTAAAACTTAAACCGATATACGGAAATGGAAAAGAAAAGCAAGGTGACAAAGCTCACCAAAATGACAAAAAAAGATAACTACGGCAACACTTCTTTTGCCTTAGAATTTGAAAACGGAGACAAAGGATTTTATGCCTGTAAAAATGAAGAACAGAAAATCTTCATAGCAGGAGAGGAAGCAACTTACTTAATAGAGGAGAAGCAAGGAAGCAGTGGTAAAACATACTTTAAAATCACTATCCCTCAAAAGAATTTCGGAGGTGGGAAACCAGGATACGTCCCGGTTGACCCAAGAATACAGATGATAAGTTTTTCAACAAGCTACGCTAAAGATTTAGTGGTGGCAGACAAGATCAAAATAGATCAGTTAGCTCAGAAGTCAGAAGAAATTTTTAAAACTATGATGAAACTTTATGACACAATTAAGTAAATCCCTATTTAAGATACGTGAAGATTTAGCGCAGTTAGTGAACGACATAGAAGAGTCTGGAGGAGTAGTTGATGAAGATCAGATTAAGGCTTTGCAGATAGGCAGGAATGAATTACAAGCCAAAGGACTCAACTATGTTCACATAATTAAGAAGCTGGAAAATGATCTGGAATTAGCTAAAATCTACGAAGAGAATATAAAGGCCTTTAAGAAGAGAAAAGAAAATGCCATACAAAGGCTAAAGGATTCTCTTTTGGATGCGGTAAATCAATTCGGAGATATAGAGACAGATATATTTAAGATCACAACCAGAAAGAGTGAGTCTGTTGAAATAGTAAGTGAGGAAGAGTTGCCAATGTTCTGTTTTCGAACAAAAACAGAAAAGGTAATTGATAAGGTAAAAATCAAAGAAGCTTTAAAGGCCGGGGAAAATGTCCCCGGTGCAGAGCTAAGAGTGAATAAAAATTTAAGTATTAAGTAATGAACGAAACTATAGATCAAGCTAGAATAAGGTGTATTGAAAACCTCAACTCTATAAGAAGAGTGATTGATACAGACGTAATGAATCAGAGCATAGAAGAGCAAAAAAATAAGCTTGTAATGCTTACTCAATTAACAGGACTGGCGGCAGAAGCAAAGGCTCTTGCTCATAAAACTTTAAGCAGGAAAGAGCTTGAGGTTTTGAAAGCCCATAAGGATGAATCTATTCCAGCCTCCAT
>JAIERY010000036.1 GCA_019746425.1 Cytophagaceae bacterium | reverse complement strand
TCAACAAGAATGGTCGCTTCTGCAAGCGATGAATTTAGAACGCTCATTTTCAAAGGTTTTTAAATGCGGGAGCCCTGCTGTAGCTCCGGTATTTCAGTTAATCATCTGCTTTATAATTATATTACTCGCCCTGGCTTTTCTTTACCTGAAATTTGCAGAGCGAATAAAAAGAAATTTCACTAAGAGCAATTTTTTTGTTTTTCTGATATTGCTGATCCTGACAGCAGCGCTTATCATACCGATCAGAGGAGGATTGCAGCTTGCCCCTATCAATCAGAGCGCGGTGTATTTTTCAAATGATCAATACTTAAATCAGGCGGCGGTGAATCCTTCATGGAATTTTATTTTTTCCATCATTGAAAAAAATTACAACGAGACAAACCCATTTAATTATCTCCCGGAACCGGAAGCAAAGGAAAGAGTAAACAAACTTCATACACCTACAGACTCCACTATACGAATCATTAAGGAAGGAAAAATAAATATCGTATTTGTGATTTGGGAAAGCTTCACTGCCAAAACAGTGGAACCACTGGGAGGAAGAAAAGGGATCACCCCAAAATTCAATCAGTTAATTCAGGAAGGTATTTTCTTTAATAATATTTATGCGAGTGGGGACCGAAGCGATAAAGGATTAATTGCCATCTTAAGCAGTTTCCCTGCACAACCAATCACTTCCATTATGAGGAAGCCTACCAAAACAGACAAACTTCCTTCGCTGTCAGAAAGTCTGAAAAAAAATCTTTATAATACTGCATTTTATTATGGAGGAGAATCTGAGTTTGCAAATATTAAAACATACCTTATCAATTGTAAATATGACTAGATAATAGATAAAGAAAATTTTCCTGAGGAAAGCTGGAACTCCAAATGGGGAGCTCATGATGAAGTTGTGTTTGACAGGATGCTTACAGATCTCAATAAAGCAAAGGCTCCGTTCTTCTATAATATTTTTACGCTTACCAGCCATGAACCTTTCGAAATACCTGCTAAACCTTTGCTTCCCGGCAAAGACGATGAGTCACTTTTCCTTAGCAGTATGCATTATACAGATTCATGTCTTGCTGATTTTATTGCAAAGGCAAAAAAATCCTCCTGGTGGGATAATACTATAATTATTATCACAGCAGATCACGGACACAGATTACCGGGAGCCGAGGCAGCGAATCATTTACCTGCTGAATTTAAAATTCCTATGCTCTGGCTTGGCGGAGCACTGCTAAAAAAAGATACTATCATCAATACGATAGGATCTCAGACAGATATTTCAAAAACTTTATTTAAGCAGATAAATATACCATCTGAAGAATACATCTTCAGCAAAGATTTACTCGCAAAGTGTCCTCATAATTTTGCTTATTATGCCTATCAAAACGGTTTTGGCTTCATTACAGAAAACGGACAATTCGTTTTCGATAATATCTCAAAATCCTTTCTATTGAAAGATCCTGACGTTACCGAAGAAGATGTGAGGAACGGAAAATCATATTTGTGGGTTAGTTTTCAGGAATATCTTAATAAATGATTAATTTTGTAGTCCGACCGTTCGCATTAGCCCATGCCTTAAGGCATGGGCTAATGCGAGAAAAGTTTAACCTACATGAAGAAAGTAGCATTTTACACTTTAGGCTGTAAGCTCAATTATTCTGAAACTTCTACTCTATCCAGATTATTTGAAAACAATGGATTTAAAAAGGTAGAGTTTCATGAAAGCCCCGACATATATGTAATCAATACATGTTCGGTTACAGATCATGCCGATAAAAAATGCCGCAAAGTAGTAAAGGAAGCGCTTAAGCATTCTCCTAATGCGTTCATCACTATTGTAGGATGCTATGCCCAGTTAAAGCCCAAAGAAATTTCTGAAATACCCGGCGTGGATGCTGTGCTTGGCGCCTCTGAAAAATTCAGATTAATTGAATTGCTTGGCAGTTTCGAGAAAAAAGACAATCCGGTTGTATTATCATCAGATATTGCAGAAGCAAAAGACTATTATTGCTCCTACTCCATCAATGACAGGACAAGAACATTCCTTAAAGTACAGGATGGCTGTGATTATTCCTGCTCATTCTGCACGATTCCTCTGGCACGAGGCAGCAGCAGAAGCGACACTATAGAAAACGTGATTAAGACTGCGAAGGAAATTGCTCAGTCGGAAACAAAAGAGATCGTTCTTACAGGAGTGAATATAGGTGACTATGGAATCATCCAGGGAAAAAGAGATACCAGTTTTCTTGAGCTCATTAAAAAACTTGATGAACTCGAAGGAATTGAAAGATTCAGGATATCTTCTATAGAACCAAATCTGCTCACCGATGAGATCATAGAATTTGTAGCGCAGTCAAAAAGATTCGTACCGCATTTCCACATACCTCTTCAATCGGGAAATAATAAAATTTTAAAATTGATGAGAAGAAGGTATCAGCGGGAATTGTATGAAGAGCGGGTAAAAAAAATCAAATCTATTATACCCAACTGCTGCATAGGAGTTGATGTCATTACCGGTTTCCCCGGTGAGAGCCATGAAGATTTTCTGGAGACATACAACTTCATCAACAATCTTGAAGTTTCTTACCTGCACGTATTTACTTATTCTGAAAGAGACAATACCCATGCTTTGAGTATTAAAGAAGTAGTGCCTGTAAAAGAAAGAGGCGAGAGAACCACTATGCTCAGGACATTATCAGAGAAAAAAAGAAGATTCTTCTATGAGAGCTATCTCGGTACCACTGGCAAAGTGTTGTTTGAACACGATATTGAAGAAGGCATGATGCATGGCTTTACTGAAAATTATATCAGGGTTACTGCAAAATATGATCCTGTTTTAGTGAATGAAATCAAAACAGTAAATCTGAAAAGCATCAACGAAAAAGGCCTGGTAAAGATCGAAGAAAGCCAGGAAGTACCGCAACACTAAGTCGCTCTTTAATCCACTCTAAACATTTCACATCTCATCAGGTTTTTTCATAAACCCATTATTTATGAGAAGAACTTATACCTTTTTTTTATTATACCTTGCTGCTTTTACACTTAGCAGTTGTGAAGTAATAGGAGGCATTTTCAAAGCTGGATTCTGGGTTATTTCCAGGACTGGCAGCAGTATATGTGCCAACATCCACTTCTAATACTTCAGATATGGGAAGTACCCGCAATTGGTATTGCGCTGCTTGATATTGCACAGTAGACACAAGCAGTATGGTCACTGTAAATCTGATGCAAAGATCGGACTGGGCACATTTGGACAGAAATTTTCTAATCACTTAAAGCAATTTGTAAAAAATAAAAGACAATGCCTTTACCATGTAGTGAAAGTAATCATAAATATCCATGTTCATGCCTGTAACCACTTACAAAATAACTCTTTCAATCACCTGGATATTCTTGCTTTCAATTTTAATAAGGTAAACACCATTAGATAATTCCTGACAGTCGATAAGTTTTTCTGAAGCTTCTTTTAAAAATTTGCCATTAATATCATAGATACTGATCTTAATATCGTCAGAATTATAATTGATATATACTTTCCTGTTTTCTCTGTCTGTTAAAACATTTGTTCCAGATGCAATATTGGCTGGACCTAATGAAAGCACTACTTGATTCTTGGCATGATTAACCAGATTGACAAAAAAGTCTTTTCCCTGAGGGGTCATATTTGCAATAGCGCCATAGAATCCAAAACTTGTGTATCTGCCTTCTGTTGCTATAGGAAAATAAGAAGTATTGGAGGCATCCTGACCTATGGTAGTACCATTCGCCGGACTATAAGCTCCCTGGCTGCTCACTCCGGCGCTAAACACCTGCAAATAGTTATTTATATCCAGCGAAATATTTTTAGGGCTGGTAAAATAGTCGAAGAAGGATCAACAGCTGTAAAACCATTTATGCTTGCAGATCCTGCAGAGCTACCCCAGTCAATGCCTAAATTACCCGATTCGATTTGCTCCAATAAAGATATACCTCCTTGTCCTAAAGCAAGAATGGGTTTATTGGAATTTTTAATTTGCTGAACATCTGCAGGTGTACCCCAATTACCTATAGAGCCAGAATTATGATCTGCCGCGATGAGACTATAGGTTGAAAAATTAAAAGTTCCAACATTTGAAATTTCCACCAGGTCTACAAGATATCCATTGGCTTCCAATAGGGTTTCAAATGAAAGAGCATTGGTATTGTCGGAAGCATATATGTAGGCAATTTTGTCCTGACCATGAGTAAAAATTGCAACACATAAAAGAAAGACGAGTATAAGTGTTTTCATACGAAATATTTTATTGTTGTTTGCCTCCTCGTTAACAACATTAGTGCAGTGATTTTGCAGGGCGAGGACAACCTGCAAAGGAAAAACCGTGAAGTGAATCTGTTTACCTTCATGCCTTTTAAGATAATACTTTTTAAATAAATAAAAAATAGTTCACTGAAATATTCAGGGCTACCCGCATTTAAAAATCGCTAAGAATTCTGACTCTGTAATTGTTATTTGCGGCAGCCGAATGAAGGCTTTGTTTCTTTCCAGCAGTTTGATGGCTATTTTAGCTATGCTGCCGCCGAGTTGATAAAACATTTTCCGAAAGTTTCCTTTGATAGTTTGTCAAAAAAAAATTCATGTATGCCTTGCAGGGGAGTGTCTTTTTGGTAAGGAAAAAACTCCCTGCACCAATCTATCTTTATCTTTCCAAATACAGCGATCTTTTCCCTACTATCGCAGAAGGCATGATGCATGGCTTTACTGAAAATTATATCAGGGTTACTGCAAAATATGATCCTGTTTTAGTGAATGAAATCAAAACAGTAAATCTGAAAAGCATCAACGAAAAAGGCCTGGTAAAGATCGAAGAAAGCCAGGAAGTACCGCAACACTAAGTCGCTCTTTAATCCACTCTAAACATTTCACATCTCATCAGGTTTTTTCATAAACCCATTATTTATGAGAAGAACTTATACCTTTTTTTTATTATACCTTGCTGCTTTTACACTTAGCAGTTGTGAAGTAATAGGTGGCATTTTCAAGGCAGGATTCTGGGTTGGAATTATCACCGTAGGACTAATAGTAGGGTTGATAATTTTCATTATGGGAAAGATGAGAAGATAATAAATAAAAAGAGGCTGTCCTTAAGGATCAGCCTCTTTTCGTGATGCTTCAAATTCAATTATTATTTCTTAAATAACTTAAAAGTTTTGTTGTCTACGTTGAGGTAATAAACACCAGTGGTTAAATCAGACATATTAATTTCTTTCTGGTTTCCTTTTCTTACTACATTACCATAGGCATCAAGTAATTCAAATTCAGCTTCTCTGGATAAGTAGATTTTATCAGTAACTCTTTTAGGATAAAAATCAACCGGTGTCAAGTCAGATACAAACTCTAATACCTGAGAGTAAAATACCTGTCCGTCATTTTCAAGATATTTAACTCTGTATTTGTTCAATCCTGAATGGTGGCTGACAGCCGGCTCATTGTATGAGTTGATAATTACAGAACCTTTTCCCGGGATTTCTTTTACGATTACCCAACTGTTATTGACAAAATGCTCAATAAAATGCTTACCGTTCTGCTTCTCTCCTTTTGTTACCCAGGTAATTTTATCTTTTTCAACATGGAATGAGCTGAATGCGAACTGGCTGGTAGCTTTGATTACCTGTGGATTTAAAATCTTTGGTTTGCAATCATCTTTATGAGTGATTTTAACCGTAACAGGCTCTTGTTCTTTTAAATGAGACAGATCAATCTCATAAGCACTGGACTGTATATTAGACATTACAAGCTTGTCATTCACATAAACGTCGTTAGTGCAAAAATCTTTCATATTCCCTGTAAATGGATTTTGCACGTATAGATTTTTACCCTGATACACACCGGACAATGTAAGAATTCCGGCGTTTACCGTGCCTGCAAGTAGCAAGGAAGAAAAGATCATCAAAAGTTTCTTCATAAAATTTTTATATACCCCTTTTTAAAAAACTGACCTCAAAAAACTTACCAAAAATGGTTAATATTTAAGTTATTTACAAATATTTTATAACCAGAAATTATTAACAGCCAGATTGGTATTTATAAGATTATTACAAAAAAAGTGACCGTTATATTTTGTCTCACAGAAAATGCCCTGCGAATTTAAAAAATTAAGATCATTTTTACATAATTTTCTTTATTTTTAAATAATTAACACTCAATTTTCGTTCCGAAAATGAATATGCACCATTCCAGAAGGCTGTTTTTTTTATTTTTACTGATAGTCAGTGCTTTAAATATAAAAGCCGCTCATATTCTCATCCCTATGGATGCAGCCCAGAAAAATCACCTGAAGTCATATGGGGTAGCCTACTGGATTTTGACCAAAGAAACAGAGGTCAACTGGCTGCTGAATTACAGAGGCGGCAGTTTTATGTTCAAACATACAACTGACTTTGAAAATGAAGCCGTGGTACGGGGAGTAACCTATGAAGTGATTTCCGATGCCCAGGCTACCAATATTATCAATGAAATTTCCAGTCCGGCCATGAACATGGACGCAGTGAAACTGGAAAAAGCGCCTAAGATTGCTGTCTATTCTCCTAAAACCAAACTCCCATGGGATGATGCTGTAACACTGGTGCTCACTTATGCGGAAATACCATATACAGTAGTGTTTGATGATGAGGTAATATATGGTGAACTGGTGAAATATGACTGGCTGCACTTACACCATGAAGACTTTACCGGCCAATACGGTAAGTTCTGGTCATCCTATAAATTTGATGCCTGGTATATCCGGCAGCAGCAGGAATACGAAGAGTCAGCCAGAAAACATGGTTTTACCAAAGTATCTGAATTGAAACTGGCTGTTGTAAAAAAGATAAGAGACTTCTGCGCAGGAGGTGGATTTCTGTTTGCCATGTGCTCGGCTACCGACACTTATGATATTGCTTTAGCGGCAGAAGGAGTAGACATATGTGAATCTATGTTTGATGGAGACCCTTCCGACCCCAATGCGCAATCCAAGCTGAACTTTAACAATACTTTTGCTTTTCAGAACTTCTCTTTAATTAATAATCCATACCAGTACGAGTTCTCAAGCATTGATAATCAGCCAAGCGAAAGAGGAGTAACTGAGGAAACTGATTTCTTTACACTTTTTGGGTTTTCAGCAAAATGGGATCCTATTCCTACTATGCTCACTCAAAACCATGAAACAACAATCAAAGGATTTTTAGGACAGACTACAGCCTTTAAGAATAATGTGATAAAGTCTGATGTGGTGATCATGGGGGAAAACAAGGTCTCTAAAGAAGCAAGATATATTCACGGGACTTTTGGAAAAGGGATGTTTACATTTTATGGGGGCCATGACCCGGAAGATTATGAACACAGGATCGGCGAACCTCCGACCGATTTAAATCTATTCCCCAATTCCCCTGGGTTCAGATTGATTCTCAATAATGTCTTATTCCCCGCAGCGAAGAAGAAGAAACAGAAAACATAAGAAGTCAATAGTCCACGGTCCATAGTCTACTGAACACCCGAGCATAAGCCAATTTCATCTATCTTTATGGTCTGACCTTACTATTTACAGAAATGTTCTGTGGACTATAGACTGTCGACCATGGACTTAGTGCATCCTGTCTCCCCTGACTGCCAATGTTCTGATTATCTCTGCCTCTTCTGCCAACATCTCATCCAGTCTTTTCTTCACTACATCAGCAGCCATATATTCTTTAGCGAGATCAACAAAGGTTCTGTAATGGCCGGCTTCTGAGATCATCAGTTCGTGATAGAATTTTTTGAGATCCTCATCATTGATATTTTCGGAAAGTATTCTGAATCGTTCACAACTTCTGGCTTCTATGATCGCATTGATCAGCAGCCTGTCCATTAATTGTCTTTCCCTTGCTCCTCCTTTTCTTTCCAGCTTCTGCAGCCTAATCACATATTCATCCATCCGCTGATTGCCCAGCTTATAACCGCGCTTCTCCAGTTCTCTTATCACCATACGGAAGTGTCCCCATTCTTCTGTAACAATAGGCGAAAGAGTTTCCACTACTTTCTTTTTCTCAGGGTATTTTACAATAATAGATATACAACTTGAGGCAGCTTTCTGTTCGCAATAGGCATGATCCACCAGGATATCCTCAATGTTCATCTGCGCAATGTTCACCCAGCGGGGGTCGGTTGGTAATTTTAGTCCGAGCATATAGTCGATGGTCAATAGTCTATGGTCTATAGACCAAGACTTTAATGATAAACCCTGCAAAGATAAAAAATAACTAATGAAAATAATTATTAAACTCAGATGTTCTGTGGACAATGGACCATAGACTGAGGACTTTATTTAATCAAAAAACAACCACCTGATACCGAATTCAAAATTCCTAGGCATACCGGGATAATATGGAGTACTGAAGTATCCCGGGCCCCAGAAGCCCTGGTGGAAGTGAGAGATTTTAATAAAGCCGGAAGCACGCTTAACCTGCATGTTGATAAAGAAGTCGCTTATCACATAAGAGGGCACGTAAAAATTATCATTGTTATAAAACTGCTGGCTAACAGGCATATAATGATTGGCCAAGTATTTTGACTTCCAGAAAAGATCAAAGCCGGTTTGAATCAGCAGCGCTTTTTTGAAAATTTTATTCTGATAATATAATCTGCCATAAGTAAATAATTCAGGCTGGTTAATAATTCCCCCGGGCGAAACCAAAGAATATTGTATGTAATTCTCCAGGAAAAATTTTTTCCAGTTCAATTTAACTTCCAGATCAGGAGAGAATATAGTTATCGATCCATCGTACTGCGCAGGAAGCGCATAGGTATCATAATACACATAATTGGTCAGCTGATAAAAATTTACACTCGGCCTGATAGTAAGATTTTTCATCTCCAGGTTTCCCTTTGCAAATAATCTGTTAGAGCTCACATTGGTTAGCACATTGGTCATATCCCATATGAGGCTATTGGCTGAAAATTCCAATTGAAGAAGCGTGGGAGAATGAAACATCATTACTCCGCCTGCTTTCAAATATTTACTGTAAAACTCACCTTTGAAAAAATAATCATTCTTTAAATTATAACTATTTTTACTCAGCATGTATTCCATACTAAAGTCTATATTGGTTTCTTTTGAAAAATTATATCTCAGGTTTCCCCCTATAAAATTTTCATAAAACCTTTCGCTGAACAAGCGGTAGAAGTTTCTTTTATTAAAATCTTTCCTTCTCAGATATCCTCTGTAGAATATATTTCCTATGTTCCCTTTTACGCCTGCTTTATTTTCCAGCAACCGGAAATCAAACCTGTCAGCAGTAGCCAAGGTATTTTTATAACCTATTGTAGTTATATCTTTATCAGGATATAAAATGGCATCGACGGCAATATTATCGTTGAAGCGGTTGCTTTGAGTGTAATAATCAAAAGTATGGTAGATCTCTATGCGGGAAGTTTTAAAAGGATTTAACTCGTGATATAAATGAAAGCCGCCTCTTTTTTCAAAGGTACGCGCACGGTACATATTACCGATCTCTTCTTTGTAATCAAACAAACTATCCTGCCTGTCATTGCTGTCGGCTACTACTCCCCCGGTCTCATAATTTTTATGATCCATGAAAGTATAATTAGCCATCACCTGGTAAATACTGTCTTTTGTAAAAAATCTCGTATTAAATAAAAAGGAAAAATTATCAGACTGCTTATCTCTCGGGCCTATTGGCGCGAATGTCTTATTAGTAGAAATCCTTTTTAACTCAAACCCGAAGTTCCAGTTGGGTTTGATGTTCCTCGAAAACTCAGCGATGGCAAATTGCTGCCCGCTTGCTCCCTGCACATAGTATATAGATGCGTAAGGAGATTTTGTGTCGTAATATTTGACTTTATAAGGATGGTAAGCAAATGGTGAGAAGGAATTAAATCCCCAGCTTTTTCCGATCACCGATGGCTGATTATAATAAATCTCACCAACCGGGGTCCCCATCACTCCCAGGTTCTGATACATGGCTTTACCGGCATAATAAAAATCAAAACGGTATACTTTATTTAAAGTAGTATCAAGCGAATGGTAATTATCATCATTGTTATATAAGATATCTTCTTCGAATATATACCTGGTAGATTGAGGCCCATATACCAATTTGGTAGAATCGTCTAATATCTGGGAATAGAGATCAGAATATCCTATTAATAAAACAAACAAAATATAAAGCCTGCTTCTCACTTTACTGATTCAATGGATTTTGAACACAACTTAACACCAAATGATCGAATTTTTCTTTGTTATCAAGAAAATAAATTTCTATAGGTAAATAAAATACCGGAATTTTTTCTAACTGTTTATTAAACTTTATATCACTCAGTTTAACCATGTCTTTTTCGGTGGTCAGGATTACCTTATCATTATCCTTTATCTCTTTAAATTGTTTTAAAATCTTCTCAATGCTTGCCTCCTGATAATTATGATGATCATTGAATGAAAGTACTTTTTCCAGCTGAAACTTAGCGGCTACTTCCTGTTCCATCTGTTGAGTATTTGCAATACCTGCCACCAGTAAAACTTTTCCTTTAAAAGAACTGCTTCCGTATATGGAAACAGGCTCATTATATTTTATTCCTGTAAAAAATATTTCTGCGTGAGGCCGGGAATATCTTTTTATATTTTTTTTAATCTTATCTTTCTCTTCGGGAGTCAGATTAGCCGGACATTTACTAACTATTATTATATCTGCTCTTTTTGCTCCTGATCTCGACTCCCGCAATCTTCCTGAAGGAAGCACTATATCTTTATAAAAAGGATTATGATAATCAGAGAGAAGAATGTTTAAGTCCGGTATTACAGTTCTATGCTGGTAAGCGTCATCCAGGATAATTACCTCTGTATTTTCTCTTTCATGCAATATGGTAGGAATAGCCAACGCTCTCTCTTCTCCCACGCATACTATAATATCTTTTGAAAATTTTTTATAAAACTGAAAAGGTTCATCTCCAATGTCTTTTGCACCCGAAGCGTCATTTGCAATGATGATGCCTTTGGTTTTTCTTCCGTAACCCCGGCTCAGCGTTGCTATTTTATAATTGTCCTTTAATAGCCTGATCAGGTATTCAACATGAGGTGTTTTACCTGTTCCTCCCACTCTCAGATTTCCTACATTAATTACTTTTGTGTCAAAATGGAAAGAAGGTTTATAACCAATATTAAACAGGTGATTTCTAAACCTTGTAATAATAAGATATATAAGGGAAAAAGGAAGTAATAAAATTCGAAGCAAAATCATCTGTACCGTAAAAAATCTGGATTCTGTACTGTTAATTGTTAAATTGTTTAATTGTTAGCAATTTAGCAATTAAACAATTTAACCATATGGTGAAGGTAAAAGATATTACAGCGCATCTTGAAACACTGGCTCCGCTCAGTTATCAGGAAAGCTATGATAATTCGGGCTTACTGGTCGGTTCGGCCGAAACAGAAATAAAAGGCGTGCTGATCACCCTCGATATCACGGAAAAGGTAGTCGATGAAGCTATCAGATCTGGTTGTAATCTTATCCTCGCGCACCATCCCATTATTTTCAAGGGACTAAAAAAATTAACCGGCTCCAGCTATGTAGAAAGAGTAGTGGTTAAAGCCATCCAGAATAATATTGCCCTTTATGCGGCTCACACTAATCTTGACAATGTAAAAAATGGTGTCAATTATAAAATTGCTGAGAAGTTGGGCCTGAAGAATATAAAAATACTATTGCCCAAAAATCAGGTCCTCAAAAAACTTATCACATTTATTCCTATAAAAGATACCGCAAAGGTATTGAAGGCAATTCACGATGCAGGAGCCGGCCAAATTGGAGATTACAGCGAGTGTAGTTTCCAGATTGAAGGAACAGGTAGTTTCAAACCCAATGAACATGCAGACCCGACAATCGGCAAAGCCAACAAACTGGAGTTTGTTGAAGAAAAAAGAGTGGAGGTCATATTCCCATCCTACCTGGAATTGAAAATTTTAAAAGCTTTAGTGGAATCCCATCCATATCAGGAACCGGCTTATGATCTTATGATCCTGGATAACTT
>JAIERY010000152.1 GCA_019746425.1 Cytophagaceae bacterium | reverse complement strand
CTTTCTCATTTTTCACTAGTTTAAAGTTATACAATTAATCCTTAACTAGTGGTTCAATTTTAGGGGAGTATTATAGACTTTGCCAGGTCGATTCAAGATCCTGATAAAATGCTTGCCTATATAGATACGAGTTTTTCGTATATCTCTGCCTGCAAAATGCAAATCTGTATTGATAAAATGAGGCTGGAGATGGGAGTCATTAGCGAAAATGAATTTCGGGAGAGGGTAAAAGCAGCTTTGAAGAAGATAATTTATGAAGCTGTGGATATAAAAATCTATACTTCTTCGAATCCCTTTAGAGACAAATTTTTAAAGTTAACTACAGGAGAACGTACAACCGATTTATCATCCTATGAAAAACTACATAATCTGAACATTTCCAATTCAAGGCCTGAATTTATTGAGAATAAACTGGCTGGGTTGTTTAATGAAATAAAAGAAATTATTAATTACCAGGAGTATAAAGACCTGCCAAAACTGCCCGAAAAAAATGAAGATTTTTAAGCAAATTATTTTCACATTTCTTCTGATCTATGATCTTATAAAACTGCATTATAAAATTAAAAAAGCTCCTGACAGATGGTGCGTTTGGGATTTGATAGTGTGCGGTGAAAGAAATTGGTTAAACATTTAAAATAGTATGAAATTCAAATATGTCCAATTGCATAGATGTAATTGAATTATTCCAAGGTTATTTTAGCCTTGTAACTATAAGAATTAAGGTAATTAATTGATTTCGTCGAAATTATAAGTTATCCATTGCCAATTAGTTCTTCAAGCAGTATTTTTGTAGGCTCTATATAAACTGTTGTCGAATTATTAACGTATTTGATATTCTTTAATCATTTTTAGACCAAGCTAGGGAAATGTATTTTTTTAAGTTTTGCTCAATTGGACTTTATACATTACTATTTGTAATAGTAGCATTTAACTCCTTTGGGCAAAATCTTGAATCAATTGGTAAGGAAAAACCTCTTAAAATCTCCGGTAGTGCTTCAGCTAATCAAATCCTATATCTGACGAACGGACAAACTTATGGCAGACTTCCATATACCTATGTTCTTTCCGGCAATCTGAATTTTGATCTCTACGGTTTAAGCATTCCCTTATATTATACGCTCTCAAATCAGTCATCGAGCTTTCGCCAGCCTTTTAATCAGCTAGGTCTACACCCCACCTATAAATGGGTTACCCTACACGCAGGATATAACAGTATGGTCTTTACTCCTTACTCCTTAAACGGTCATATTTTTTCTGGTGCAGGAGTTGATCTTGCTCCACCTGGAATATTCCGTTTCAGTGCCATGTACGGACGATTGCAAAAAGCTGTGCAACCCGATACGGTTAATAACTCAACGGACAATCCCGCATTTAAAAGGTTCGGCTATGGATTTAAAGCAGGGCTAGCGAAGGATAAGAATTTTATATACTTAGTTCTGTTTAAAGCGAAGGATGAGCTTAATTCTATTAAATACGTACCGGAAGAACAAGGAATATTGCCCGAAGAGAATCTGGTATTGGGAGTAAACGCAGGAAAGTCATTAGGCAAAAGAATATTATTTAATGTCGAATATGCGAGTAGTGCAATCACTAAAGACTTACGAGCTGAAAAGTCAGGAGAAGAACAGCCTTTTATATATTCTTTAACTAATAACCTATTTACAACAAGATATTCTACTTCCTACTACAATGCGGTTAAGTCAGGCTTGTCCTACAATGCAAAGACCTTTACAATAGGACTTAATTATGAAAGGATCGACCCAGGTTATAGAACGTTGGGAGCTTACTATTTCAACAATGATCTTGAAAATTATACTGTCAATGGATTAACCAGATTATTCAAGGATAAAATTAATCTCGCTGTTAATGTAGGAACACAGCGAAATAACCTCGATAATAATAACGTAAGTGAAATGAAGCGATTTTTAGGTTCTGTCAACGTAGGTTTTGTTCCTACTCAATCTCTAAACCTGAATATGTCGTATTCAAATTTTCAAACCTATACAAACATCCGTTCTCAGTTTGACCGAATCAATCAGTTAACTCCTTACGATAATCTCGATACCCTGAATTTTGTACAGGTTACTCAATCCGCTACTTTCAACGGAAGCTATCGTTTTGGTAAGACTAACAAGCAGGTATTAAATGCTTTTTTATCCTATAACCAAAGCAAGGAGAATCAGGAAATATCAAACTCTGATACTTATTTCTATAACAGCAATATCGCTTATAACTACAATGTAAAAACATTGAAGCTTGGATTTACAAGCTCGTTGAATGCTACTTATAGTGAAATAGGAAGCATTGCTGCTTTGACAGTCGGGCCTGTATTAGGTGTGAATAAGGAATTCTTTAACAGCAAGCTCAAGAATAATTTGTCTTTTGCATTCAACCGATCCTTTAATCAAGGAGAACTCATTTCAAATGTAATGAATGTGAGGCTTACCGGAGTTTATAAAATAGAAAAGAGGCATCACTTGAATTTAAGTATGGTGTATCTGAATAGAGAAGTTAAAACAACTGGTAATTCGTCTAATGAATTCACAGCTAACTTAGGCTACATTTTTAATTTTTAAGTAATGGTGAAACGAGTACATATACTACTAATTTTTCTCTTACAGGTATTGCTGACCTTAAACGTCTATGCACAGACTAGCAATGTCCAGAACTTGTCCATTGATCCTGAAACCGGGATAAGATTTATCAGCATAGATCAGGAAAGAGAATTAGATGCAATAACAGATAAGTTTGAAAATAACAATAAGTCTATTGATGTGCTGATTGTAATGCCATACCATTATGCACAAAGTGAAGCTTTAAGTTATATCAATACCTGGATGACTGAAGCCATAAATCCCCTAGTCTTATATATCAATCCCTATGGCAGTGATAACTGGAATGAAAACGTAATTATTAAAGCTGCTCCTGATGTGGCTGCTATGATATCCTCTGTCCAACTTGAAAGGATCAGAACAAAGATAATGATTAGAGTCTTGGAGGAAAAAGAAGTGAATTATTACGACAAGGTTTTCGGATATAAGAAAGAAACTTTCTCTGCTTCATTAAAATATTATATGGCTGTCAAGCTTGCATTATCCGAGTTTGACCATGCTATTAATCCTCCTCCAATTGAGCTTTTGGGCATAGAAGTAAATGGAAATGTCTATAAGAATAACGAGGACTGTTTTGTAGAAAGAACACAGGAGCCAGTGACATTTAAAGCAGTTGAACTGTTCAATAGAGAGCTTCCTGAATACAACCTAAATTGGTCCTCTATAGCTCAGAACAATACTGATAACTCAAACTTATTGCTTACTGAAAAGGGTGAAAACGCAATTAAGTTTAATTGCAACATGGCTTCTTTCTATAATTATGTAAATGCCTCTTATGGTAATAAAAGTGTTAAGGTTGGAGTGTATAGTATCCTTTTCAATGTCAATAAAAACAGAGATTGGGCAATTCCAGGCAGAATGGAATCTATTACTTTTAGTCCGTCTACAAATATTGAGAATACACTAGAGGATTTCAGGTATGAAGTAATAACAGAAGGGCCTGTAAGCAATCATAAAACATACTACATAGATACTAAAGCTATTGAATGGTTTCCTGCAGCTCAGAATGAATTTGGAGAAGCAACTTCATTTTACCCATCTGGTGACTATACAGTAAAAATTAGATTAGTAGGGCCGAAAGGACTAAGTATTGAGAAGGTTCATAAGGTTACAGTGCTGCCTAAGTATGATCTAAAAAAAATACAGGCAATTGATGCTAAATACACTCAAAGAATTGCTTTAGAAAATGACACCCTATATTTTGTCGGGCCTAAAACAAGAGATGTAAACTTCAAGATAACATCTACAGATCCTAAAGGTAAATTCTGGCCTGATGAGCCTACATGGTCTTTTTCAAAAACCTATAAGCTTAACGGTGCTTCTATTACTAAACCACTTTATGATGGTGAAACGTTTTTTAAAGCTGAAGTAAGTGGGTATGATCAGACAAAAAAGGTTTATGTCAAAAGGATTGGAATAGATAGGGTAAATATTAATGTATTTCCTCCGTCTGTTGGGAATAATATTCGACGTTTTGCTACAAGCTTAACAAAGTTAGACGATATTTTTAAAACTATTAACAATTATACATCAACTACTGATCCTAATCTGAAATTTAAAGCCGAGTTCAACTCCAATATCCAAGAATATCAAGTGAATGCTGAAGATAGGTTTGGTCCTCGTCACCATAAGGAGTTAAATGGCAAAATTGATTGTAATCTTAGTTTAGCAGGTTCTTTTAAAATTCCGTTCAATAGTTATGATTTAGGAATTATGAGTTTTGACTGGGGCTTGTTCGTAGAATCTAAAATAGCAGCAAAAATCGAAATTGGTGCAGTCTGGAGAAGAGACCCTACAATTCCCGTTCAAAGTAGATTAGATGTTGCCGTAGCTTCAGGAATTTCAGGAGAATTAGGAGGAGGAGTGTATGGTGAGGCAAAATTTGATCCTAAAATTTTTGGCGAAGTATATGTTGCTAGTGCAAAGGGTCAGTTTAAAGTGCCCGTTTCTTTAGACGCAAGATATATAAATGATAACAGAAAAATCCAAGGTGTTCTAACGATTAAGCCAGTTGTTTTAGGAGTGTACTTTGAGTTAAAATCTGAAACAAAAGATGATAATGATACCCGAACTCCACATTTAGATTACATTATTTTTAAGACTTCTGTAGAATTTGAATTGATGGATGCTTACACTGAAACATACGATTTAGTTGATTTTAACGAATAAAGTGAATATGAAATTAGGATGTTTGACTTCTGCTATTTATATAATTTGTTTTGTCGCAATAATTATGTCTTTACCAAATGTTATAGAAAGCTTTTATCTTATAGCTAACCATAATAAATTCAATAGAAATGAATTTGTAGTTACTAGATATTTAGACTATGAAGGTGGACAGTATCCAGAAGATCGAGGATTTGAAATGCTTGAAGGTAAAATAGACGGTAAACTAGAGATTCTACATGTAAATAATTATGCTTTAAGGGACTCAACAATAAAAGTGTGGTTTTATCCGAATGGGTGGGAAAATTCTTTTCTTGGTTTTAATACAAGAGTATGGTTATACGATGATGAAATGAAATCTTTAATAAAGAAAAAAATCATTACAAATTTCACTATAGTACTTCCTTTTGCTGCAATATGGCTTTTAACTTATCTGGTTGTAAGATTTAAATTTTCTGATAAAAAATGAAAAAGAATATATTGGCAATACTCCTATTAAGTGTTTCACAGATAATACTTGCTCAAGATTACAAAGGAGACCGTGTAATACTTAGTATTACTACAGATATAAACAATGTGAATTTTTATCCATACACCCCTTCTTTTAAAGCAAAAGCTATATATAAAGATACATCTGAAGTAACAAACAACTCTCCCGAAGAACTCATGATGTCAGTCTTGTCGTCTACAAGTTATTCTTGGGATAAATTAAATGAGCTTAAACCGTCTGGTTCTAAAAGTAAGCAACACTACGATGCGGTAGCCAAAATGAATAGAGATAAAAACTATTTTGAACTGATTCACAAGTTTGAATTCATGCACAATGGAAATCCTACTGTATTAATGAAATTTTATCTAATTAAAGAAAAGGTAACAGCACCAATTGTTGGTGTTACAGCAATGACAAGATTAGGTAATAAATGGTATGTTATCGCTATACCACCAGGATGGGATGAAAAAGCTTTATTAATAATGAGATTTAAATCAGATAAACTTTTAAAGATTCTCAATGGAACAAAAGATGGAGAACCTTTAATGGTTGAACTTATTGAACAATCCAGAAGTAGCACCGGAGGTCTTGACTTTGATAAATTAGTAAAGATATATTCTTCATGGTATGGTGAGGTTAAAAATCAGAAAATGATAGACTATTTTACTGATACTAATTCTTGGTAAAAGAGTATTATGAAATCAATTAACTCAACAAATAAAATAGAGCCTTTTACGGCAGAAGAAATTGAACAATTGAAAAAAGGATACAGTATTCCTGAAAATGTGTATTGGTTCTTCTTGATATTAGGGTTAATAGGATTTATTCTGTATCTGATATTCGGGACTTTTGGTGTTCTTTATGGTATAGCAGGGATGTTTATATTATTTTTAATATTCGTGCTTAGGATGCGATTTAAGTTTAAAAAAGATCTTTCATGGGGTTATAAAATTCTTATAGAGGGAATTATTGAAAGAAAAGAATTCTTTGAAGGGGAAGATATTAAAAGTTATTCATTAAAAATAAATGGCAACTATTATTCAATCGGCCATGAGTTATGGAATCAGGTTGAGGTTGGAAACGATGTTGTAGTTTATTATCTAAATTATTCTAAAAGTATTTTCAAAATAATTAAAAGAGAAGATAGCATTAATTCAATATAGGTATTAAGTAGTAATGAAGATTCAACCAATAACAAAGGAAGATTTAGAGTTTATAAGGAACACAAATAAAATTCCCAAAGGTCTAATTTTATTTTGTTTTGCAATTGTTACAGTTGGTATTGTAGTTTACATGATTTCTAATATTATAATTTTTATTGTATTCCCAATTATTCTTGTAACTATGTTTTCTGTATTCATCTTATTGGGAAAGTTATTCTTGAGGAAAGAAATTGTTGCAGGAATGAAGGTTGTACGTGAAGGAAAAGTTGAAGCTAAAGAAAAAGTTATTAATGAAAACACTGATTACTACTTAATAATTGATGGAGTAAAATATAATGTCATAGAAAAACTCTGGAATCTTGTAAAAGAAGGTGACTACGTAGAGTTTTCTTTATTTTATGATTCAAAAATAATGTTTAAGATCCTGTCTAAACAAGTTTAATTATATGACAAAAATAATTCAAGTTTTGTTTTACCTATTAGGAGTGACTATATTCGGTTATTCTCAAACTACTGACTATAGCCAATTCAATGGTAGTTCAGTTAAAGTATCCACTACTCATCGGCTAACAGAGCCTTACTTTCATGGATACAATCCAAATTATATCGCTGCTGCCTTTTACAAAAGTCAGGATCAATTTAAGTATTCTACAGTTGAAGAACTGTTAACGGCTTTGTTTTCTTCAGACACTAAGGAAAGATATGAAGCTTGCTTTTTAAATGGCAAAGCGACTGCAATTGCCAATGAGGTTCTAAAAAGAAGATCTTCCGCAGATACGCTTACTAATTATTTTTCCTTGATTCATAAGCTGGAATTTCAACACGAAGGTAAGCTAACATCTATTGTAAAATATTTTGAAATTAAAGAAGGTAAAAAGGATGCTCGTCCTTCTTCTATTCAGGCGCAGCAAGTAAATGGCAGATGGTATATCACAACTGAACCAGCATTAAATGACTTAGAATATACATTTCGATTATTGAAAACAGATGCTTTCTGGTTAGTTAAAAGCAAACAACCAAGCAAAGATCCTGATATAAATTATATCATAGAGAATTCAAAAGATGAATCCAAAGTATTAAACATAACCAAGCTTGCAGCAATACTGAGAGAATGGGATGAAAAGAACTATACTGACAAGCTTGCCAAGATTTGCGATATATAACAGCTATTAATTTTTTAATAATGAAGACAGTAAGATTTTTAGTAGTACTTTTATTTTCAGTACTGATTGCCGGAAAGAGTTTTAGTCAAACTTATCCGGTGGAAGCTTTATTGAGTGTAAAGCCTCCTTACTCATTATACCTGTCTGACTATGTTGCTCCAGGAAGCGATAAATTAAACATTAGTTTATTTTTAAAAGACCTTACTAAAACAAATTATCCCGTAAAGTTAAGACTTACCATAGAAGGAGAAGGAATAACGATCAGAACATTGGATCATGTTACCTTTGATCCTATTTATCTGAATGGGGGTGAACTTTTAGAATTATCCGGCAGCGATTTAACACAATACTTTAATCCTAAAAATCTTTCTTTTCAGGGGATAGACAAGAATAGCTACACTAAGACTAACCGATTGCCGGAAGGAATTTATAGAATTTCTATTGAGGTACTTGATTTAACTAAGAAATTTGTTGTATCTAATAAAGCTACGCATACAGCATGGTTCTTTCTGAACAATCCTCCGATCTGGAATCTGCCTGCGCAGAATGCAATAGTAAAAGCTACCTTTCCTCAGAATGTATTCTTTCAATGGCTTCCGATGAACAGGACTTCACTGAACTCTGCTTTTACTACGGAGTATGAATTTACCCTTGTAGAGATTTATCCTATTAATAGGAACCCTAACGATGCTATTTTAAGTCAGGCTCCCATTTATCAAGCTACTACCCTAAATACTTCATTGGTTTATGACGATATGATGCCTGCCCTTATTCCCGGAAGGAAATATGCAGCAAGGTTAAAGGGGTATGATAAAGGAGGACTTGATTTATTTAAGAACAATGGATTCAGCGAAGTGCTGGTATTTACTTTTGGAGAAGAATGTAAAGCACCTTCCGCTATCCGTAGCGAGGTAATTTCTCCCTCCAGAGTTAAGTTAACCTGGATTCCCTTATTAAATCATACTGAATTTGTAGTGAGGTACAGGGAAAGCGGAAAACCAGATGCACAATGGTTTGAGCAAACAGCAACCATACCGGAAGTTTCCATTAACGAATTAAAGCCGAATACCGAATATGAATTTCAGGTAATGGGGCTTTGTGAAAGTCTGCAAGGGGATTTTTCATCCGTTCAACGATTCACTACAGTTGAAAGACCTAAATCCGAATACGATTTAAGTTGCGGTTATAACGAAACACCAAGAGAGATAACGAACTTCGTACCGCTTCTTGTTACTTCCCCCGGAAGTGTTTTCAGAGTAGGAAAGTTTGATATGGAAGTAACAGAGGTTATGGGGGGCAACGGCATTTTTTCTGGAAGAGGAAATATTTTTGTGCCTTATTTATTCTCCACAATCAAAGTTCAATTTCAGAATATTAAGGTCAATGAAAACTATGAAGTGTTTGAAGGAGAAGTGATCGCATTAAAAACCGGACTTTCACTGTTAAGTGCTTCTGATCTTGCTACCATTGCCGTTGAGGAAAGACGAGATTCAGGATTGGATATTTGTCTTCCTCCAGATGACGGCAGCTCAACCAATGATGATCCAGTTACTTTTAATCCCGGTGATGTTTTAATTGATTTAGGAACAATCAAGATTCATAAGGGAGATACGATTATAGTAAACGGGCAGACTGTCATTGCCGATGAAAATACCAAATTTAATCCTGGAGATAAAGTCACTGTTAATGGTCAGGAATACACTATAGGCCCGACAGGAGATGCAAAGTCAACAGGAAGTAGCACAGGAACGGGAACTGCATCCGTTTCTCAGCAATTAGGCAAAGAGGTAAAACTGAATATTAAGCCTATTCTTGAAGAACTTCAGTCAGAGAATAAGACAAGCAAAAATGAAAATACGGAAGCTGTAAAATCCTATGGAGATGAAATAAAAGCCATTATTCAGCAGGAAAAGTTAATTAGAGAAGTAATCACAGGAAAGGATGAAGAATTAATAAAAGAAGGTATGAGTAAGAAATTGCGCATACCGGAAGAGAATTATGGTAACAGCACCGATCCCATCGTTTTAGTCTATCAGAAACATAGAAACTTATACGAATCAGATTCTTCTTTATACCGCAACAAAAGGAAAGAGTATATACTGAAACAATTGTTATCTAAAGATGATGGCAAGGATAAACTGGAAGTTCGTTTGGATAGTATTGCAAATCTGGTGATACAGGATATGACCTCTCTTAATCCTGAACAAGTCAAAATTTTTGAAGAAAAAGGAAAGGATGCGAACAAGGCACTTGAAGAGTACATAAAAGAAAATTTAAAGAAAAGATTAGATACGAAATCCGCTGAACCGATTGAAGGAATAGGATTCAATCTTATAGACCTTCCTAATTTTCTTGCCTACAATAAAGCATACAGAGGCGGTTATAGTCTTTTGACGAATCATAAGAATTTAACAAAAGCCAATAACGATACAGCAACCTTTATTACTCCTGCGGTTCGTGCCCATGCGCTTCATAGGATTATTCTGGAAGGAGATCGTAGGGTTGGTGATATGAACCCAATGGTTCCGATAGATTTACCTATAGGACTGGTTCAGCAGAAAAGCGGAATAGATTATATCGTAGCCATTGAGAACATGGTTTTCACTCCAAGAGAAGCCTGGTTCGATGCTTTTATGTCAACCGAAGTACCACAAACAGGCAAGAAACTGGCATTTGCAGGTTCTCATATCAGATTTGGCCCGTTGGGGATTACCGGAGCAAGCAATGTGAAACTTCTTTTAATGAAGGATATTCCGATGAGATTGAGTAATCAGGTTAAGCTTACTATCAAATCGGAAAATGCAGCAAGCTTTATTGAATTTGACTGTGAAGGTTTCAAGTCATTATCAATCACAGGAGAATTTGAGTTCTGCGAAGAAATTCTGGTTCCTGATTCCCCCGATGGTGAGGCGAAAGAAGGAAGAGTAAAGGCGAGGTTCAATGCAACCATCAGCGATTGGAACGATCTTATCGCAAGAGTAGAAATTGATCCGTTTCAGGTGAAAGGACTTGAGGGAGTAGGATTCTATGTAAGCGAAGCGGTAATTGATATGAGCGACAGAAACAATCCTGCCAGTATAATATTTCCCAAAGACTATAATTCGCCTTACTTTATAGAAGGCAATAAAACCATGTGGCAAGGATTCTATTTAAGAGAAGCATCTGTAAGATTGCCCAGACATTTTAAAGACAATACCAAACAGGGAACAAGAATTGAGTTAGGCGTTCGGAATCTCATAATAGATAACATGGGATTCACCGGAGAAGTATTTGCCAAAGGGTTATTCCCGAAAGAAAACGGTGATATGGATGGATGGGCTTACTCACTTGATTCGTTGGCAGTAGGAGTTCAATGCAACCAGATCAGGTATGCAAGATTCAACGGAGCAATGACTATTCCTGCTTTTAAGGAAGAGAACGAGTTTAATTATACTGCCCTTATTAATCCGGGGAATGAATACATTTTCACAGTTTCGCCTGCGCAAAATCTTTCCATGCCGTTATGGAAGGTAAGCAAAGTTGATCTTTATTCTTCCTCAAGAATTATTGTACGTTTATCTGACGGAAAATTCCTGCCCAAAGCAATATTAAATGGAAAGCTGACTATAGGAAGTAAAGCCGATGCAGATACTTCACAAGGGCCAAAGCTAAGTCTTGCCGATATTACTTTTGAGCAATTGCAGATCGCTTCGGTAGAACCCTATATGCAGATCGGAAGCTTTTCATTCGGTAGCGAACAAGCAGAACAAAAGCTATCCAATTTTCCGGTTACCATACGAAATATTGGAGTTATTCAACGAGGAAAGGATGTTGGAATAGGATTTACTTTGCGTATTAATTTAATGTCCACCAAAGACAACGGTTTCGGAGGGGAAGCAAGCCTTGCGGTAATGGGAACGATGGATGAAAGGACAGCACGAAAAAAATGGGTATTCAAGTCTGTTGATTTAAGTGCCGCAAGTATCAATATAGATCAGGGTGCTTATAAGATATGGGGAAGTATATTCCTGTTTAAGCAGGATCAAATTTATGGTAGTGGTTTCAAAGGAAACGTTGGAGCGGAGTTTAAGCCCGGAATAAAAGTTGAAGCATCAGCTCTTTTTGGGAACGTTAATTCGGAACGATATTGGTATGCAGATGCAATGGCTTCTTTCCCGACCGGAATTCCCGTATTCCCCGGTTTTGGTATATATGGTTTCGGAGGGGGAGCATACTATCGTATGAAGCAGCAAGGTTTTAACGAAGCTGCTATTAGCATAGGTAGAT
>JAIERY010000192.1 GCA_019746425.1 Cytophagaceae bacterium | reverse complement strand
TTGCCTTAATGTTTTTTTCTTTGCCATGGAGCAAATATAACACTTTTTAGCTCATATTTAATGAACTAGGTAATAAGTGCATTAGGTTTCAAATATCCCTTTATGTTGTACAACTGTGAATGATATATCATCCCATGAGATCCATTCTCAGCATCATAATCATTGCATATCAAATCTTCCTGGTCAAAAAAGTCTCTGAACTCATGCAGGCCAACACCACACCAACCGAATGAAATCTGTAATATACAATGGAGATCATAAAAATTGATGTTGTCCAATATCAAAAGTCTGCGATCTATGCCCGGATCTTCCTGACGATTTTTCCTTGTTAAAAATACTTTTAGTTGAATAACAGAAGCCATATTGATTAATTTTTATTTTAACTATTTATTATTTGATGTATGTTCCCTTTTTTATTTATGGAATAATAACTTTTCCATCTTCTTTCCAAATATCCCTCTCGCTGATAAGCCTGATCCGGGGTTAGAAAGTCACAGCTTAAATGAGGCCTTTTGCCATTATAGATAAAAACTACTTTTTTAATCTCTTCAACTGCCTGTAAATGATTTTGAAAACCTTCTATTAAGAACTCGTCCTTCAAAATTCCATTCACTCTTTCTGCTTTTGCATTTTCATAAGGGTCACCATTGTTTGTCATGCTTATTTTAATTTTGTTTCTCTTTAATATTTTTACATGATCACTACCGCAATACTGAGCTCCTCTGTCGGAGTGATGAATAAGCGGTTTGGATGGATCTTTCCTTGTTTTTAATGCCATCTTAAGTGCTTCTATGCAGCCTTCGCCACCAAGATGATCTTTAATCGAATATCCCATAATTTTACTTGAATATACATCCGTTATAAGAGACAGATAACTATGCCCTTGTTCTGTAGGGATATAAGTAATATCACTTACCCAAATTTCATCAGGTCTGGAAACTTTAATATCCTTAATTAAATTAGGATACTTGCGCATCCAGTGTTTTGAATCGGTTGTTTTTTCAAAACGCTTTTTTCTGTAAACCAGCATTCCCTTGTATTTTAAAAGATTAAATAATTTATCTCTGCCGATTATCCTTTCAGAATTATTTAATAGTTTGTATAACTTTAAACCGCCTATTCTTGGCATATCTTTTCGTATTGTTTCAACGCTGCTAATAATAGTTTCTTCCTCAATATTCTTTTTATTTTTGTATTGCTTTTTATCATACCAACCTTGCCTTGATTTGCCAAACAGTCCGCAGATGACACTCATTGTGAGTTCAGGTCTTTTCTGCTTCATTATTTCAACTGCCTGGCACCAGGCTTTTTTCGGATTTCGATATTTAATTGGTTTTCTGCCACATTAACAAGCTCTTCTAAAGCTTCCAGCTTTAAATCTTTATACTCAAGCTTACTTTCAAGCTCTTTGATCTTTTTTTCAAGCCTTTGTTCCTTTGTTAGTGATTGATCTTCCAAGGTTTCTGATTGATTCATCATCGCTTCTTTTTCAAATTTTTTGCGATAATATACTAACAGACTATGGCATATTCCATACCTGTTAGCAGCTCCCAAGACATTGATAATACCAAGATCAATTTCTTTTAAAGCTTTCTTAATAGTTTCAGGATTATGCTTGCGGTGCTTTTTAGGATGGCCTTTTTTCTTCCGCTTAGGAACTTTCATTTCTTCACCTTTAACTTCCCATTCAGAAATTCTTGCTCCATACTTCTTAATCCAATACTGGATCAGGTGCATACTTTTGATGCGGTACTTTTTGGCAGCAGAATAAACGGTAAATTGACCTAGCATAACTTCCTGTACTACTTGCATTCTAAATGCCAAACTATATTTTGTATAGTTTTTTTTCTTTTTAGTTTGGCTTTCTTCTTGTAAATCTGTGTCTTTCTTCATAGTTTGAACGTTGTGTCAAGCTATTTCAGGATAAGACAATGATCTATTTACGGTAAATATACAGTCAATTTTTATACCAATTTTTTGTAAAAAAGTCGAAATAGTAGGCTTACACCAAGGGATTGAAATTGATATAAATATTTGATTTTCAGCGCATTTGTAAAGGTTTAAATACATTTATATCAGAACTTTTACAATAAATCTAAAATTGAGAATTTAAAATTCCCTCAAGAGAATCCAACTTCAAATTAAAAGTATTCGCCACAGGAGCATACACTACTTTTCCATTTACAATATTCAATCCTTTTTTCAACTCTTCATTTTCAGCACATGCCTTTTTCCATCCTTTGTTGGCGAGCTGGGAAATGTAAGGGAAAGTGACATTGGTAAGGGCAAGGGTAGAGGTGAATGGAACAGCGCCGGGCATATTGGGAACACAGTAATGTACAATGCCATCTATCACATAAGTAGGATTGTCATGCGTAGTAGGCTTGCATGTCTCGATGCATCCTCCCTGGTCCACAGCCACGTCAATCAATACAGTTCCCGCTTTCATCTCTTTCAGCATCTCTTTGCTAATAAGCACCGGAGCTTTGGCGCCGGGAATCAAAACAGCACCGATAATTAAGTCAGCTTCTTTGATTGTTTTCAGAATGTTATAGCTGTTTGAATAAAGCGTGGTCACATTGGCGGGCAGCACTTCACTCAATTGTCTCAGCCTTGCCACATTCACATCCATAATAGTAACTTTGGCTCCGAGACCAGCAGCCATTTTTGCCGCATTCATTCCTACGATTCCTCCGCCGAGCACTACGACATTGGCAGGCTGCACTCCGGGTACACCTCCCAACAACACGCCTCTTCCTTTATTATGTTTCTCGAGATATTTTGCTCCCTGCTGCACCGACATTCTTCCCGCTACTTCTGACATAGGAATTAACAGTGGTAAACTTCTGTCCGTTTTCTCTACGCTCTCATAAGCAATGCATACTGCGCCGCTTTTGATCATCGCTTTCGTAAGTACTTCAGAAGATGCCAGGTGCAGGTAAGTGAAAATAATCTGGTCTTTTTTTACAAGATTATATTCAGATTCTATAGGCTCTTTTACCTTTACAATCATATCAGCGCCTGCGTAAATTTCTTTAGCAGTTGCAATGATGGAAGCGCCTGCTTCTGAATATTCTTTATCAGTAAACCCTGAGCCTTCTCCTGCGGTGCTTTGCACTAATATAGTATGTCCGCACTTTTTTAAATCCTTTACTCCGCCGGGGGTAAGGGCAACTCTGTTTTCGTTAGACTTTATTTCTTTTGGAACTCCAATGATCATATTTATAAAAAATTATGTCGATCAAATTTAATTGAAAAATTATTACTTCTTAAATCCTGTTAATCCTTTTCCAAAGGAATCCTTCGGATAATCTCATAAATCCTGATCAAGACATATTGTTCGGAATACAAAAAAAAGGGGTTGATTTGTCAACCCCTTTTTAATTATGTTAATCTTTTTCCAAATCATGTTTTACTTCTGAAAGGGTGATCCTATTTCATCCGATTTAACCGGACTTTTTTCTATCAGACTTTCTACCACATCCGCTTTCAGCGTCAATGCAATTCTTGGAGTAGCAAGATCATTGGTGAAAAGTGTTACAATGTCTCTGTTAATGCCTGTTCCCTGCGGATTATAAGTAACTTCTACTATTGCAGATTTTCCGGGCAATACATAGTTAATAGGAGCATTGTCTTTTGAATATAATTTGTAATTAATGCATCCGCATGCAGACTGTGCAGAAGTGATTTTCAAAGTGTCTTTTCCTGTATTCTTCAGGTTAAACTTACAAGTAACCATTTGCCCTCTTTCAATTTTTCCGAAGCTGTTTTCTGTTTTATCAAAAGTAGCTTTTGGAGATTTTTTCAATTGAGCATCGGTAAGAGTTGGCACTTCTTCTTTTTTAACTACGATACCTTTTATGGTTAATACTTTTACAATAGCAGTAGAATCAAATACATGGATGGTTTTGGTGAATGGTCCGATCCTGCCTGCACTATTATATTCTGCAGTGATTACCCCTTGTGAGCCGGGAGCTATTCTCCCTTCCGTTACTTTTGGAGTGGTACATCCGCAGGAAGGCCTGATGTTTTCTCTTTTCAGATTCAGGGAATCCTTTCCTGTGTTGGTGAATTTGAATTCAAAAGTTGCGATAGTGCCTTCGTCTATTACACCAAAATCATGTTTGTCAACCGGGAAGTCATATACTCCCTGTGCATAGCTCGTAGTGCTTAGAGCAAAAGAGGCAATCAGTACGTAAAATAATTTCTTCATCATATGCTTCGCTGAATTTATTTTTAATTTTCTGCTAATTCTGAACTTAAAGATATTTCAAGTTTTGGATATTTAAGATCATTTGTGAAAAAAATCACCTTATCATTGGTTTTTGAATCAGTCAAGACTCCCGGGTTTTGCGGCTGATACAATATTTCCAGGAATACAGTTTTTCCTGGTAAAATATATTTAATCTCACTGTTATCTTTCTGATTCAGAATTTTATACTGTATACAATTGCAGGCAGACTGAAATGTTTTAAGTTTTAATGTGTCCTTCCCTGAATTTTTTAACACCAGCTTTACACTGGCATTCGTACCTTTTTTAATCTTTCCGAAATTATACTCTTTTTTGTCGATGCTTAAAACAGCAAATTTTTTAGGTAAAGCAGTGGTTGTTTTTTCCTCTTTCTTAACTACTATTCCTTTAATCGTTAAAATCACATAAGGCGTTCCTTTTTGTGAAACGGTAATAGTTTTATGAAATGGTCCGATTCTGCCTTGTGAGTTATATACAGGTTTCACAAATCCTTTTCCTCCGGGAGTAATAGGATCCTTGCTGAATTCAGCAACAGTACATCCGCAACCCGGTCTTACATCACGGTTCGCCTCAGAAAGAAGTATGGTGTCTTTGCCTGCATTTGTAAAAGTTAAGGTACAACTGGCAATCACCCCTTCTTCTATTACTCCGAAATCATGCTCATCCGCCGCAAAATCAAACTTTATCTGGCCATATCCCTTAATGTGGATAAAGAGACAAAAAGTAAATAGGATGATGCTGTTTTTTAAATTCATTTTCATGACCAGGATAACGGAATTCAAATATAATTATTCTAAACCAAATATTATTCCAAAAAACACTTATAGCCTCATTTAGATTTGAAAGGTTGACCTTTTTCTATATTTTTGACGTTTAATTTTTAAAGCGCTTTTTTTGCTTAATTCGCAGATTCGTGAATACAGAGGAGTTAATAAAGGATCTTGACCTGAGCATTGAGGAGATACTCAATGATTACAGGATAGCTTGTGAAAGCAGGCAGGCTAGCATTTTAGGCAGAAAAGAGGTCTTTATGGGAAAGGCCAAATTCGGCATCTTTGGTACAGGCAAAGAGATTGCCCAGATTGCCATGGCCAAATATTTCAGGGAAGGTGACTTCAGATCAGGATATTACAGGGATCAGACCTTCATGATGGCTACCAATGAACTTACCCTGCCTCAGTATTACGCCCAGCTTTACGCCCATACCGACATCAATGCAGATCCACACTCTGCAGGCAGGCTGATGATCGGTCATTATTGCACCCGCAGCCTGGATGAGCAGGGAAAATTTAAAGACCTTACCAAAATCAAAAATTCCAGTCCGGATATTTCCCCAACCGGCGCGCAAATGCCAAGACTGGTCGGACTTGCATATGCTTCAAAGCTTTACAGGCAGAATCCGGATCTGCATTACTTAAGACAATTTTCAGATAACGGCAATGAGGTTGCTTTTGGAACTATAGGAAATGCTGCCATTGCAGAAGGAGTATTTTTCGAAGCTATGAATGCAGCAGGCGTTTTGCAGATTCCTATGCTGGTTTCTATCTGGGATGATGGTTATGGAATCTCTGTACCTCAGGAATATCAGACTACAAAAGTAGACATCACTAGATTATTTGAAGGCTTCAGAAGAGATAGCCATGAAAGAGGAATAGAATTATACAAAGTAAAAGGCTGGGATTATGTTGCGCTTTGCAGGATGTATAAAGAAGCGGTAAGACTTTGCAGAGAGGAGCATGTACCGGTATTATTCCATGTTTATGAATTAACTCAGCCTCTGGGGCACTCTACATCCGGATCTCATGAAAGATATAAATCAAAAGAGAGATTGCAGTGGGAAGAAGAATTCGATTGCAATAAAAAATTCCGCGAATGGATTTTGCAAAATGGAATTTCCACCGAAGCAGAATTATTGCGTATTGAGAATGAAGCTTTAGAAAAAGTTAAAAATGCGAGACAGGAGGCATGGAATGCTTATGTGGATTCCATGAAAGGTGATTATCAGGAGGCCTTGGCTCTTATTGCACAAGCTGCAGAGGAAAGCAACACTCATAAAGAGGAATTACATAATATTAAGATTGCTCTTGAAAATACAGTGAATCCGGTACGCAGCGATTCTGTTCGTGCGGTGAAAAGAACTTTACTTCTGATCGCTCATGAAGAAATATCTGTAAAGCATACTTTGAAAGCATGGGTAGAAAGGACGACACGTGAAAATGACGAGAGATACAGTTCACATTTATATAGTGAATCAGATGAGGCAGCTTTAAAAGTACCGGAAGTAAAACCGGAGTATACAGAAGATAGTCCTCTGGTAGATGGGAGAGAGGTATTGCAGGCAAACTTTGAAGCGCTGATGAAGAAAGACCCAAGGGTTTTTGCCTTTGGAGAAGATGTGGGATTGATAGGTGATGTAAACCAGGGCTTTGCCGGCCTGCAGCAAAAATTTGGAAAGTTACGCGTAATTGATACAGGTATAAGAGAGACTTCTATTATCGGCCAGGGTATAGGAGCTTCAATGAGAGGCTTAAGGCCAATTGCGGAAATTCAATACCTCGATTACCTCATTTTCTGTATCCAGACCTTGTCAGATGATCTCGCTAGTTTACAATACAGAACAAAGGGTGCCCAGAAAGCTCCTCTTATAGTAAGAACACGCGGACACAGACTGGAAGGAATGTGGCATAGCGGTTCACCGATGAGTATGATTCTTGGAAGCTTGCGCGGAATGTATGTACTGGTCCCAAGAAATATGACACAGGCCGCAGGCTTTTACAATACAATGCTGAAGTCTGATGATCCTGCATTGATCGTAGAAGTGCTGAACGGTTACAGGTTGAAAGAAAGACTTCCTTCTAACCTGGCAGAATATACCGTGCCGCTTGGTATTCCTGAAGTGCTGAGAGAAGGAGAGGATATTACTATAGTGACTTACGGTGCGATGTGCAGGATCGTAATGGAAGCAGCCGAGCAGCTTGCTGCTACTGGTATATCCTGTGAAGTCATAGATGTGCAGACGCTGATTCCCTTTGATATTCATCATAAAATTGTCGAGTCAATTAAGAAAACCAATAAAGTAATTTTTGCAGATGAAGATGTGCCGGGTGGAGGGACAGCGTATATGTTGCAGCAGGTGCTGGACGAACAGAAAGCTTTCCAGTGGCTTGATGTAACTCCGCGTACACTGCCTGCAAAAGACCATCGCCCTGCTTACGCTTCTGACGGAGATTATTTTTCCAAGCCTAATACTGAAGATGTAATTGATCTCGTTTACGAGATGATGAATGAGATTGATCCGGGGAAATTTCCAGCCTTATATTAATTGATAATAATATCGGGAGTTACCACCACATTGCTTTTTCTGAAAGCCCTGTCCTGTATGTAGATTTTTATTCTGATGGTTTCTCCTTCAAAATAAGAGATATCTCTGAATGCATGAGAAAGCGTTCCCTCGATCGGACCTTTATTATCCAGTGAATTCAGCAGGGGGAATCTGCCATTGTAAAGCGGACCGCACACAAGGTTAAAATCAAAAGGAAGATAAGATCCGTCGGCTTGTTTGATATCTATTTCGGTGAAATAGTTGTAATAATTAGGATTGGGTTCAATCCATACAGTATCTCTTAAGGGATCTGAATCAATATAGCCTTCTTTATATAGTGTGCAGTTGGGATAGGGCGGCGCGCCGGGTTCTCCTTTCTCTATATAATCTCCCATTGCATCTTTCTTGTAATCAAATTCCTGGTAAGGATAACCAACGTCTTCATTTCTTAAACCCAGGTCTCCATCGCCATCTTTAAAATTAATTGTAACTACTATGGAATCTTCATTTACCGGATTCGAACTGGAATAATTTTGCAGTTCCTTGAATTCTATACCCGGAGTTTCCGGATATGAAGGTGCTTTTTCGCAG
The DNA here is from genome assembly GCA_019746425.1 of Cytophagaceae bacterium. Taxonomy (GTDB): domain Bacteria; phylum Bacteroidota; class Bacteroidia; order Cytophagales; family Cytophagaceae; genus JAIERY01. The sequence continues at coordinate 3,465 of JAIERY010000192.1, read as the reverse complement.
CTATTCAGAAATAGTAAAACGACGAAAGATAACAGGAATGAAAAAACAGATTCTTTTCTCATTATTGGTTTTTATCAATTAAATTTAATCATTTAAGGTTTTAAACCTATGGACTTTCAGAATAGTTTTAAAGCTGCTCTGTTTAATATTACAGACAGTAATTTTAACGAAAAAGCAATGGAATTATTTAAATTCCAGGCAGAAAATAATACTATCTATAAAACCTACCTTGAAGCACTTAGAATTAATCCTCTTCAGATTGATGAACCTTCTCAGATTCCTTTTCTCCCAATTGATTTTTTCAAAACACAAAAAGTAACCACTGGTGATTTTTCGGAAGAAATTATATTTCAAAGTAGTGGTACCACAGGGCAGGAGAGAAGCGCTCACTATGTAAAAGACTTGAATTTTTATAAAAAAGTTGCCCGGAGGATTTTTAAATCAAGTAATGGTCCGCTTGAAGAATATATCATTCTGGCGCTTTTGCCTTCTTACCTGGAGAATAAAAGCTCTTCATTGATTTATATGATGAATGATTTTATTGCACAGACAGGATCTTCTGAATCAGGATTTATATTAGGCAGGATGGATGAAATAAGTAGTCTTGTGGAAACATGCAGAAGGAAAAATAAGAAAATTATTTTATGGGGAGTGACCTATGCTTTGCTGGACCTTGCTGAAAAACACCCCATGAATTTATCAGATATCATCATTATGGAAACAGGAGGGATGAAAGGTAAAAGGCAGGAAATGATAAGAGAGGAAGTACACTCTTATTTAAAAGCACAATTCCAGGTTTCCGGTATTCATTCTGAATATGGCATGACTGAATTGCTTTCTCAGGCTTATTCCGCTAATAATGGGATTTTTAAGCCTGTTCCTTGGTTCCGCATATTGATAAGGCAACCAAACGATCCTTTTACTATGTCTGCCTTGGGGAAAGCGGGCGGAGTTAATATAATTGATCTGTCAAATGTGGATTCCTGCGCTTTTATACAGACTCAGGATTTTGGCCTGGTATTTGAAAATAATAGTTTTGAAATAAGAGGCAGAATTGATAATTCTGATGTCAGAGGCTGTAATTTATTGTATTCCGGTTAAAATTCAATTAAATCTGCTTTTATTCGGGTTATTATCTGAATCTTCTTAATAATTTAATAATAGGCTTACTTTTAAATTTGTAAACTTTTTTATATTTTTACGTATAATTGAATTCGTTCAGATAAAATTAAAAAATTATGAAAATCAAATTACTATCTATCTTTGCGGTTGTTCTTTTTGTAGCATCTTCTTGTGGTGGACACAGAACCTGCGCTACTTATCTTAAGAATACTAAAGAGATAAAGAAGGAAAGATTCTAAAATACTTGTGATAATAAATATGCAGGTGTAAGCCTGCATATTTTATTATTTACTTGCATACATTTTAGCATCTTCCAGGGTGATACTCTTTTCACTCATTATTACTAACCTTTCCACAACATTCTTCAGCTCACGGATATTTCCTGGCCAGTTCAGGCTTTGAAGATATTCTACAGCTTTCGGCTCTATCTTTTTCATCGTAGTACCATATTCTTTTGCAATATCATCCAGGAAACTATCTACCAGGATAGGTATATCGTCTTTTCTTTCATCCAATGGAGGCACGTGGATTAGGATTACACCTAACCTGTGGTAAAGATCTTCACGAAACCTGTTTTCTTTTATTTCCTTTTGTAGATCCTTATTCGTTGCCGCAATGATTCTAACGTCTACTTTTATATCTTTCTCTCCTCCGACACGCGTAATTTTATTTTCCTGTAAAGCTCTCAATACTTTTGCCTGGGCGGAAAGACTCATATCTCCGATCTCGTCCATGAATAATGTGCCTCCATTGGCTTGCTCAAACTTTCCGATTCTTTGTTTCACGGCAGACGTGAAAGATCCTTTCTCGTGACCGAATAATTCGCTTTCAATAAGTTCGCTGGGAATAGCAGCGCAGTTTACTTCTATAAGTGGCCCGGCTGACCGGTTGCTTTTTGCATGGAGCCATCGTGCCACCAGCTCTTTACCCGAACCATTAGGGCCTGTTACCAAAACCCTTGCATCTGTAGGAGCAACTTTATCTATCGTTTTCTTTACCTGGAGAATAGCTTTGGACTCTCCCAGTATATCAAAAGTTTTGGATATTTTTTTCTTTAATACCTTGGTCTCCGTAACCAGATCGGCTTTGTCCATGGCATTTCTTACAGCAAGCAGCAACCTGTTCAGATCCGGTGGTTTCTGAATGAAATCGTAAGCGCCTTTTTTAGTGGCCTCAACCGCAGTATCAATAGTGCCGTGCGCGGAGACCATAATGAACTGAGTTTCTTTCCCCATCTCTACAGCTTTCTCCAATACTTCCATTCCGTCCATTTTAGGCATCTTGATGTCACACAAAACAACATCGTATTCATTCTTGGAAATAAACGATAAGCCTTCCTCGCCATCCTTGGCTTCATCCACTTCATACTTTTCATATTCAAGAATTTCCCTTAATGTATTACGGATACTTTTTTCGTCGTCGATGATCAGAATTCTAGGCATATGTCAGATGTTAGAGATTAGACTTTTGATATTAGAGCAAAGAGCCGGCCAATATTTTCAGTTGCTAATTTTATGAAAGTTAAAGTTTGGGAAATAAATGGGTTTTTACAAATAATGTGGAAAAGCAAATTAGAATTTCGAATATCTAAACTCTAAAGTCTGACATCTAACCTCTAATTAAAAAAAGCAAGCCATAAGCCGGGTTCTGTTCCAGTATCGATAAAATCGACATGGCTCTTATCATTTATCTAGTCCCAACGTCGCCATTGGGATCCAACGACCTACCCATTCCGTCACTCCCGAAGGAGTCAGTGCGAGCAGCCCTGTTTCCTGACACGCAGGAAGACGAAACCTATTTGGTCTTTCAACCCATAAGGTTTACCCCAATGCTTGCCTCACGGAAGCACGAGTGAGCTCTTACCTCACTTTTTCACCCTTACCCCGATCAAAGATCGTGGCGGTTATTTTCTGTGGCACTATCTGTTCCCTTCCGAAGAGGAGACCTTCCTGTTAGGAAGTATGGCGCTCTGTGTTGCCCGGACTTTCCTCTCTCCGTCAAAAGACGGACAGCGATAAGAAGGCTTGCTGGGCAAAGTTAACACTTTGCAATTTTAAATTCTCAATTATTAATTTTTAATTAATCGTAGAATAATGCTTTATTAGGAAAATAAGGCTTCCTTTATAGATTTATTGAGAATTGAGAATTCAAAATTTAGAATTACTTTATTCTAACCAGCGTTGCTCCATATCCGAACTTCTCCTTCATCGCATCTTTAAAGAATTTTATATTTTTATTCTGGCTAAGGATTTTATGAATATTCTGGCTTATTACCTAGTTCATTAAATATGAGCTAAAAAGTGTTATATTTGCTCCATGGCAAAGAAAAAAACATTAAGGCAA
>JAIERY010000270.1 GCA_019746425.1 Cytophagaceae bacterium | reverse complement strand
ATTGCCTTAATGTTTTTTTCTTTGCCATGGAGCAAATATAACACTTTTTAGCTCATATTTAATGAACTAGGTAATAAATATAGCTCGGAGAAAGTCCAGTTGTTTCTACTTGTTACCCGGCACAGGTATTTTAATGAAAAATGATTCAAGGTCAAAAAGATTTGTTAATGGGTCGTACGAAACGCTTGAAAAATATTCTATGTTTAATAATTCTATGGCTTTAAAAATTTCTCTTGGTTCAGGCTTTGAATTCAATCTCCATAAAAAATTAGCTTTGCAGGCCGGTCCATCCTTCTCTTATTTTATAACCTCTGCAACTATGCGGCAACATTATTCAAATGGGCCTATTGATAAATCGCTTGCTATATATCCATATACTATAGGACTGGAATGTGTTGCTCGATATAAGTTTTAATAATGTTCCCATAACGCGAATGTCCTCGTGACTCTTAATTGGCTGCTGAGTGTTGTCAGGGACTAGGGAAATTTAAAACCGGAATAGATGTTAAAACTAAAAAATTAGTGTTGTCAAAATAAAATAGATATGAAAATACATGTATTATGCATAAGCTTAATGAGCTTTTTATTTTTCGACTGCGAAAAGGTGGGCCTGCCAAAAGATACCCCCCGATGTATCAAAAAGAAATAAGGGTTGCAGAAAAAAGCGATACTGATCGGTATGATTTTTCAGTTTACAGATACAAATATAAGGGCAAAACCGTTTATTTGATTGACGCCTTTGATAAAAATGCATCAGATCAAGGAACGGAACTTTATGATGATGACTGTAATTTTATTTGTTCGCCTCATGGCACCATCACAGGCCATGGTGACGGAAGATGTACGGATTTTGATCAGGAAAAAATAGATGAAGCTTTGATTTATGAGAAGAAATAAATGAAACACATTTTAAAAATATTCTTTTTATTAATTCTCTTTTTTCCTTTCTTTTCCTCCGCTCAGGAAACTTCCTTAGAGCTGGGGATTATCGGCTCTCCTATACGCTATGAGCTCTGCAAAGAATGCAAAAACAAATTCAACTATAGCACAGCTCTTATGTTAAGCCAGCACATCAACTGGTTTAACATCAGGGTCGGCATTGGCATAGAAAGCAAAAGTTATATCAGAAAAAACTTTGAGCCGGATATTGATAAAGAGATCTTTTATAACCGGTATCTTACCTTTCCCATATTGCTTGGGATAAAATGTTTCGAAAAAAACAAATTCAAAATATTTGTATCGGGAGGTTTTGTATTGCAGTACGGTCGCAGAAAAGGCAGATTGGCTTTCTACAAAGACGAAAGTATCTTCAAAGGATACCCTGCATTAGGCCCACATTCGTACGATGATTTTATATATGACAGAACCTCTTTACAGGCAAGCGTGATTCTGAAATATTTTTTAAGCGGCAAATTCAATATTATGCTTGAAGCCTTCACGCGAAAAAGCCGTTCAAATGAATTCTGGGGAGAAGGAGAACGTGCTAACTTTCTTTTTACAGGAGTGAATTATGTGTTTTAAACATTAAATTTAAGAGAACAAGAGTCATTTATAAATATCTACTACCAGCTCTTTGTCATCCTGAGCCAACACACTTTACTGCGACTTATACTTTGATAAATGAGAAAAAAGAAAACTGTTTTGCAAAAATACTTTGCGAAGGATCTTTAATTCCCAGGATCCTTCGCAAAGTATCCTGGTAGTAATGGAATATTTATCTTAAAAAAATTAAGGACACATAAATTAGAAATACTATTGCTCAGGATGACAACTATAAAGATTCGAGATTAATAAACCACACTTTCTTCGTCATTAGTTTTTGCGCAGGGCCAGGCACGCTTATTTCAGCCCCATAATATCCTTCACATTCTTTCTGATCGTCTCACTGATCTGGTCAGTGGGCAGGTCGTTGGCATCTGTTCCAAAAGGATCCTCAATTTCTTCGCCGATTACTTCCAGTCCTACGAATGCATAAAAGATAATGATCATTACCGGAATTGTCCAGTAGCCAAGGTCATGGATAAAGCCAAAAGGAAGAATAAGTGTATATAAAAAAATGAATTTCTTTAAATGTATCCTGTAAGAAAGAGGTATAGGTGTTTTTTTAATCCGCTCGCATCCTCCCACAATATCGGTAAACACTTCCACCTGCTTATCCAATATCAGCATCTGCTCATTGGTGAGCGCGCCTTTTTTATAAAGCTGATTTAATTTCATGATCATCAGTCCGGCTATCTTGTTAGGCACATGCGGATGATCGCGTAAAATATTTTTCCATTCGTCTTCCGTGTCTTCCAGCTCTTTCAAAATTATTCCTTCTCTCAGATGCTCTTTCATCGCAAAAGCATAGTTGGGAATCATCACCGCAAAAAACTTTCTTGATTTAAAATCCGACTCAGGCAAAAAAGCATGCAGCTTCATGGCAAAATTCCTGCTGTTGTTCACCAGTTGTCCCAGCAATCTTCTTCCTTCCCACCATCTTTCATAAGCGGTATTGGTTCTGAATACCAGCAAAAGACCCAATACAATCCCCAAAAGGGAGAAGATGGCTTTATCGGGTTTGAAGTCAATACCCAGGATATGTTCGGTATAAATAAGAAGCCAGGTGTACGCTCCCACCACTACAAGGCTGGATAATAAGAGTACTAATACTTTGGTTTTATGAAAAGTGGTAATCGCCGAGAACCAGAATGGGAACTTGTCATCTGTTTTCATTACTTGTTATTATTTAGGGATTTATTGAAACTGTAGCTATTTCTGGGTGCAAGTTAAAGCATTCTTTTGTTTTTATTTTTATAAAAAATATTGCTTTTCAATAATAAATGTCGCCTGATCATGAAAGCTTTAAAGGCACATTTAACGTTATTTTTTAACATTAAATATTACCTGATCAACTTATCCACAATTGTCTCATAGTCTTTTTTATTGAATTCATTTTACAATACATTTGTAGGATTTTATAGTAGATATTTCCTGTCATTCAGGAGGAAACTTGTTGGTTAATTTGCACTGCCATTCTTTTTTTATTTATGCTGACCTTATATGGCAGTACTCATAAAAAACAAGATCCTTACGGGATGACAAACAGAATTAACCAAATTTACCCATGCCAAGAGACAAAAGTATTAAATCAGTATTGATTATCGGTAGCGGTCCAATCATTATCGGACAAGCATGTGAGTTTGATTATTCAGGTTCACAGGCTTCCCGGTCGTTAAGGGAAGAAGGAATTGAAGTCACGCTCATCAATTCCAATCCGGCCACCATCATGACGGATAAAGTGACGGCAGATAATATTTACCTGAAGCCTCTGGAGAAAAAATCCATTATTGAAATTCTTGAAAAACATAAAATAGATGCTGTACTCCCTACCATGGGAGGACAAACCGCTCTTAACCTTGCGATAGATTGCGATAAGGCAGGGATCTGGAAAAAGTACGGTGTGAAAATTATCGGGGTTGATATCAACGCGATTGAGACGACCGAAGACCGTGAAAAGTTCAGGTTGAAAATGCTGGAGCTGAACGTGATGGTTTGCAAAGGAGAAACTGCTACTTCCTTCCTCGAAGGAAAAGAAATTGCACAGCAGATAGGATTCCCTCTGGTGATCCGTCCATCCTTTACACTTGGCGGTACAGGAGGAGGATTCGTCAACGATCCCAAAGATTTTGATAAAGCGCTTAACCACGGACTTCATGCTTCCCCTATTCACGAGGTATTGATAGAACAAAGTATCCGCGGGTGGAAAGAATATGAGCTTGAACTATTACGAGATAACCTGGGCAACGTTATCATCATCTGCTCCATCGAAAATTTCGATCCTATGGGAGTGCACACAGGTGATTCGATCACCGTTGCTCCTGCCATGACTCTTCCTGATACAACCTATCAGAAGATGAGGGATATGGCGATCAAGATGATGAACGGAATCGGACAGTTTGCCGGAGGATGCAACGTGCAGTTTGCACTGAATCCGAAAAACTATGATGAAATTGTCGGCATTGAAATCAATCCGAGGGTAAGTCGTTCATCTGCGCTTGCCTCGAAAGCAACAGGATATCCTATTGCAAAAATTGCAGCCAAGCTCGCCATCGGATACAACCTGGATGAATTAAAAAATCAGATCACCAAAACTACCAGCGCTTTCTTCGAGCCTGCGCTTGATTATGTAATTGTAAAAATCCCTCGCTGGAACTTTGATAAGTTCAAAGGTTCCGACAGAAGCCTGGGCTTGCAGATGAAATCGGTAGGAGAAGCGATGGGCATCGGAAGAAATTTCCAGGAAGCATTGCAGAAAGCATGTCAGTCGCTCGAAATAAAAAGAAACGGACTGGGCGCCGATGGAAAAGACCTTACCAAACAGGATCAGATATTAGACAGCCTGGAGCATCCGTCATGGAACAGATTGTTCCATATCAAAGATGCTTTCACCATGGGAATTCCATTCAACACCATTCAGAAGCTTACGCAAATAGATACCTGGTTCCTTCACCAGATAGAAGAGCTTTATTTGCTGGAGAAAGAAATACAGAAATATACGCTTGACAAATTACCAAGAGAATTAATGCTTACTGCCAAGCAGAAAGGTTATGCAGACAGACAAATTGCTCACCTGATCAAATGCCTGGAGAGTGAAGTATTCCAGAAGCGTCACGAGATGGGCATCAAGAGAGTTTACAAAGTAGTAGATACCTGCGCGGCAGAATTCGAAGCTAAAACCCCATACTACTATTCTTCCTTCGACGGCGAAAACGAATCTGTAGTTTCTGATAAAAAGAAAATTTTAGTATTAGGCTCCGGGCCAAATCGTATCGGACAAGGGATAGAATTTGATTACTCCTGTGTGCATGGCGTACTGGCTGCCAAGGAATGCGGTTATGAAACCATCATGATCAATTGTAATCCGGAGACAGTATCTACCGACTTTGACGTAGCCGACAAACTTTATTTTGAGCCGGTATTCTGGGAGCACATTTATGACATTATTCTGCATGAGAAACCTCTCGGAGTAATTGTGCAGCTCGGCGGACAGACCGCACTGAAGATTGCAGAAAAGCTGGACCGTTATGGAATAAAAATTATCGGAACGGATTTCAAATCACTGGACCTTGCAGAAGACAGAGGAAGTTTCTCTACGCTCCTTAAAGACAATAAAATTCCATATCCTGAATTCGGAGTGATCACCGATGCAGAAGAAGCGCTGGAGCTTTGCAAGAAGCTTAATTTCCCGCTGCTGGTGCGTCCTTCCTATGTACTCGGCGGACAAAGCATGAAAATTGTGATCAATGAAAAAGAGCTGGAGTCACATGTGGTGGATTTGCTGAGAGATATTCCTGATAACAAAGTGTTGCTTGACCACTTCCTGGAAAATGCCATCGAGTGCGAGTCAGATTCCATCTGTGATGGTCAGGATGTTTACACCATTGGTATTATGGAACACATCGAACCGGCAGGTATTCACTCCGGCGATTCTCATTCTGTATTGCCTCCGTTTAACCTAAGTGAAAATGTAATCAAGCAGATTGAAGATTATACTAAGAGAATTGCACTGGCGCTCAAAACAGTTGGTCTGATCAACATTCAGTTTGCGGTAAAAGATGAAGTGGTTTATGTGATCGAGGCAAACCCGAGAGCTTCCCGTACCGTGCCTTTCATATGCAAGGCTTACGATGAGCCTTATGTAAATTTTGCTACCAAGGTGATGCTGGGAGAAAAGAAAGTGAAAGACTTCAAATTCAATCCGAAGAAAAAAGGATACGCCATAAAAATTCCTGTATTCTCTTTCAATAAATTCCCTAATGTAAATAAAGAGCTTGGGCCGGAAATGAAATCAACCGGCGAAGCTATTTATTTCATAGACGATCTGCAGGATGATGTATTTCAAAAACTTTACTCTGAAAGGAACTTATATTTAAGCAGGTAGTTTATTACATTAATCATGGCCTTCTTACGATTAGTCGTAATAATCATTCTTATTGTCACTGCCTACCGGCTGGTATTGAAACCCCTGCTGCGCTGGCTGCTGACATCCATGCTTAAAAAATTTCTTAACAGGCAATTCGGACAATTCCAGAATCAGCAATCAGGACAGAATTCTGATCCGAACAGGAAAGAAGGTTCTATCCATATAGACTACATGCCCAAACAACCGGGCAAACCTAAAAAAGACCCGCCAAAAGGAGATTATATAGATTATGAGGAAATAAAATGACTTGGTTTGAAAGATTTAAGGTTTGAAGATTAAAAAGTTTAATTCGGCAGAAATTTATTTTAATATTGTCCAATTTAAATGAGTTTTTTAGCGATTATAAACGTTTTAACATTAAAATATTGCAAATCATAACCTTTTAACCTTTTAACTTTCCAACCATTTCACTACATTTGAGTCCCCCTTTCACAGGGGGTTTATTATCTTAAACAGGTTATAATTTAAGATGTCATATAATAAGATCGTTTCTATACTGGGTAATGAAGCGGAGCGTCTGATAAAACACAAGTGCAATACATTCCCTAAAGAATCTATCAGACAACCTACTCCTGATTATATTGAAGATTCCTTTCTCCTCTCCAATAGAAATCCGCAGGCATTAAGAAGCCTTGCCAATATGTTTGACAATGGAAGGCTCGCAAAAACAGGATATATTTCCATACTTCCCGTAGACCAGGGAATAGAACATACTGCAGGAGCATCTTTTGCGCCTAATCCAATGTTTTTCGATCCTGAAAATATTATCAAGCTGGCCATGGAAGGCGGTTGTAATGCGGTAGCCAGCACTTTCGGAACTCTTGCTCTTAATTCAAGAAAATACGCTCATAAAATTCCCTTCATAGTTAAAATCAATCACAACGAATTAATGACTTATCCGACCAAGCATGACCAGATTATGTTTGGCAGTGTGAGAGAGGCATGGAATCTAGGGGCTGTTGCGGTAGGAGCGACTATCTATTTCGGTGCTCAGGAATCTAACAGGGAATTGATTGAAGTATCTGAAGCATTTGAGCTGGCACATGAATTGGGAATGGCAACGATACTCTGGTGCTATACCAGGAATAATGCTTTCAAAAAAGACGGAGTGGATTATCATAATTCCACCGATATGAGCAGCCAGGCGACACATATAGGAGTGACCATACAGGCAGATTTAATTAAACAAAAACTTCCTGAAAATAACGGTGGTTTCAAAGCGTTGAAATTCGGAAAATTTGATGAGAAAATGTACACTCAGCTTGCGACAGATCACCCGATTGACCTTACAAGGTACATGGTAGCGAACTGTTATATGGGTAAAATCGGTTTAATAAATTCAGGCGGAGAATCCAAAGGCTCTTCAGACCTTGCAGACGCAGTGAAAACGGCGGTAATTAATAAAAGAGCAGGAGGAATAGGTTTGATCTTAGGAAGAAAAGCATTTCAGAAACCTTTTAAAGAAGGAGTGGAATTGCTGCAGGCAGTACAGGATGTATACCTGGCCAAAGAAATAGATTTAGCATAATTGAATAGATGAAAGAATGGCTTAAAGTCTTTGAACTTTAAAGCTTTAAACTTTAAACTCAATAAAATGACCTGGTTTAAAAGAACAGAAAAAGGGATTGTAACTCCAACCGAAGAGAAAAAAGAAGTACCTGACGGTTTGTGGTATCAGTGCACAGAATGTAAAAAGGTGATGCAGTCCCGTGAGCATTCGGCTAATGCGTATACCTGTATAGATTGTAACAATCACGCCAGAATAGGCTCGATGGAATATTTCGAGATTTTATTTGATGACAATAATTTCACAGAGCTGGATGAAACTATGAGTTCATCTGACCCGCTGGAATTTTCCGACACGCAGGCTTACCCTGACAGGATCAAAGGGTCGCAGAAAAAATCGGGCCTGAAAGATGCTGTAAGAACAGGATATGGAAAAATGAACGGCATTCATATTGTCGTTGCCTGCATGGACTTCCGCTTCATCGGAGGTTCTATGGGATCTGTTGTAGGAGAAAAAATTTCACGGGCGATAGATTATGCAAGAAAGAAGAGACACCCTCTGTTGATCATTTCAAAATCAGGAGGAGCAAGAATGATGGAAGCGGGGTTCTCCCTGATGCAGATGGCGAAAACTTCTGCAAAGCTTGCACTGCTCGACCAGGACAGAGTACCTTATGTTTCCTTAATGACTGATCCGACTACAGGGGGTGTTACAGCATCTTATGCCATGCTTGGTGATTTCAATATTGCTGAGCCGGGAGCGTTGATCGGTTTTGCCGGTCCAAGAGTAGTAAGAGAAACTATCGGAAAAGATTTACCGGAAGGATTTCAGACTGCAGAATTTTTACTGGAACATGGCTTCCTTGATTTTATTGTAGACAGGAAAGAACTGAAGAAAACTTTAACTGATCTCTTCACAATATTAAAAGAAACCAAAGAGGCAAAGCAGCCGAAGAAAGAAAAAGAGAAATCAGAATAGAACACGAATTTAAAAATTAAAAGATATACATGATATAAACCCCGGATATCCTGGGGGGGCTATTGATTTAAAATATATCATCCCCCTAACCCCCTTCAAAGGGGATTGGGAAACAACACACCTATCAAAAAATTTTTTATCCCCATTAAACCTTTTACTTTCCAAAGCATCTAAGAATAAAAAACATTCACCAAATATGAAAACCATTCTATTATCAATTTTCGCTTTTGCATTTACATTGAATGTATTTGCCCAGGCATCAAAAAGTAAAGCGCCAAAGTCTCCGGAAGAAGCTGCGAAAATCCACTCTGAAAGATTAGGTAAAGAGCTGGGATTAAATGCCGATCAGACAGCAAAGATCTATACACTCTTTCTAAATCAGAGGACCAAGATGGAAGAGATCAAAGCAAAATACCCTAATGATAAAGAGAAAGCCAAAGCAGAAATGAAGCCTGTGAAGGAACAATTCAAAGCCGACATGAAATCTACTTTAACTCCTGAGCAATATGCAAAGTGGGAAGAGATGAAGAAAAAGAAAGAAACTGAAAAGAAAAATAAAAAGCAGGAAGCGCTGAATGATATAAAGGAAGATGATTTACTGGATTAATATTTACATAGTGGTCAGGCGGTTCAATTCGCCAGACCACTATTCTTTCACCAAGGTCTTAATAAATCTTTTTTCTCCGCTCACAATCTCCACCAGGTAAATTCCTTTACTTAAAGTCTCCAGATCAAGATTGATCTCATTACCTTCCAGGCTTCGCTCCAGTACACGTATTCCCGAGTAATTATAAACCTGAATTAGATAGGGTGATGATTCGGGCAATGAGATTTTTACAATATCTTTGGAAGGATTGGGAGATATTATTATCTGAGTAGAATATGAAATATTTTTTGTCCCAAGCAATTGTTCCTCACGCTCCACCAATACACTTTCATTTAAGAAAACCGAAGTATCTGCACTTACAGCCAGTACGCTGATTTCATTCGCACCAAAAGCCAGTTGTTGAAGATTGATGTTAAAATTTAAATCAGCTCCTGTTCCCGGCAACACAGACCCTATGGCTGTAATTCCCAGAAAACACTGGTAATAAATTCCTGACTGACTATTATTAACAGTTATAATTGCCTGCTCCTCATTCACATTTGAACTTAAGTTCAAGGTTGAATCGGGAATAATTTTTATTCGTACAGAAATTGACTTTGCTAAAAATAAAGAAGTATCGCTGCTGCTGGCTAATATTTTTATTTGATTCAGTCCGGGAGAAAAAACATTATTATTTACATCGCAGGTTAATTCTCCGCCTGTACCTTCTGTAGCATTTAATATATTATTCCCAAATATCCATTTATAATTTACACCTAACTCAGAATTAATGATTTTTATCTTCAACTCCTCTTCCGTCAAAACAGAATCTACAATTAAATTTTTATCAGGAATTCTTTTCCATCGTACGACAACAAAAGAGTCAAGAAAATTTTTACATCCATTATTATCCGCTTCGATATAAATAGGCCGATCTTCATCCGATATCAATGAATCGGGTACATCAATTTTCAGAGTTCCGTTACTACCACCGAAGTAATTACTAACAGGTATGGAATCTCTTACTAACCTGTAATAAGCCGATTCAGCATTTGTTATTAATACCCGACCGTGTTCACCCGGATTTACCAAATGACCAGTTAATTTTAAGTGTACCTTAGGATAAACCCCATTGCGATAAATAGTGGCTTTCTTATTAAGAAAAATCTCGCAGTCCCCGGCAGATTTTGCCTTAATGGAAATTGGATTATTATTTACATTAAGACTATCACCATGTATATCAATGTACAAATCTCCGCCATTACCCATTATCGGAACACTCACTGGTTTAGCATTATTATAAATCTGATAATAAGTGTTTAATTCTGATTGAATAAGTTTTATCCTTGATCCTTTTCCTTTACATCCGCCTTGATCATTTAAGCTCCAATTTATAAAAGGAGAAGGACAACCCGGTTCCAATAAAGTTATTTTAAAATTTCTTGCATGAATAAACTCTATTCGATAATTCCCGGCCTCTTTTACAAAAAAGCATGCGCCATCTGTTCCAGGAGACTCAGCAATCTTAACACCGTTTAAAACTAATCTTCCCACTGCTGGCCCTCCATCTACCCAGCATGCCCCACTCATAGCTATCCTAAAACAAACATTTATGCTGTCGCCCCTAAAAAATCTTATTTCATTGATATAATTTTCATTGTAGGTTTTACCATTTATGGTATAACTAAAATAGGTATCACATCCCCCTTTTGGACTGGAAAAAGCCGCAAAAGATATCAGTAAAAATAAGAAGAGAGTAAAAAATTTTGTTTTCATCAATATGGAATGTCTTATATATACCATAACTCCTTAATTAGTAACCTATTTATCAGTCAATGTATATACATAAAAAAGCCCCGGTGTATGGGGCTTTTTTATTATTAAAATTTGTCGTTTGCATTGATCGAGTTCAGATCTTCGTAAGCCTGTTTCAATCTCTTCACAAGCGCCTTCTCTCCTTCTCTCAACCATGCTCTCGGATCATAGAATTTTTTATTCGGCTGATCTGCTCCTTTAGGATTTCCTAATTGCCCCTGAAGATAGGCTTCATTCTTTTTGTAGTTGTTAAGAATACCTTCCCAGAATGCCCACTGCAAATCTGTATCGATATTCATTTTGATCGCTCCGTAAGAGATTGCCTCACGGATCTGATCCTGCGGAGAACCTGATCCACCGTGGAATACAAAGTTTACAGGGTTCTCATCTTTGATAGAATATTTCTTCTTGATATAGTCCTGAGAATTTTTCAGGATCTCCGGTGAAAGTTTCACGCTTCCTGACTTGTATACTCCGTGCACATTTCCGAATGCCGCAGCGATGGTGAATTTGTCACTGATCTTGCTCAGCTCTTCATAGGCATAGGCCACATCTTCGGGCTGGGTGTACAGCAGGGAATGGTCCAGACCAC
>JAIERY010000284.1 GCA_019746425.1 Cytophagaceae bacterium | reverse complement strand
CATTCAATTGACTGATATTGATGAGGCTAAAAGCAATTCCCTGCTGATCTTTAAAAATCCTGCGGATAGCAAAAATTACCTTGGAAAAATAGGCAAATCAGGGGAGCCTGTTCTGCTAAATAGAGAGTTCTATGACCGGGTTCTGGTCAAAAAATCCTTTTTCATAAGACGTTGATAACATAATAAGTTGGACGTTAGAAAATGTCCATTTTCTTGTTAAATTTACAGGGTATTTTTCAAACCTATTTCACGTCTGAATATGAAATTTGTAGTCTCTTCAACTGCTTTATTAAAGCAATTAACCGCACTGAACGGCGTAATCACCACCAACCCTGTTGTTCCTATCCTGGAAAACTTCCTGTTTGAAGTAAGCAACGGAAAACTGACAGTATACGCTTCAGATCTTCAAACCTCTATGATCACAGAGATCAGCGTGGAGGCAAAGCAAAAAGGAAGCATTGCAGTTCCTGCAAGAATTTTATTGGACACACTTAAAAACCTTCCAGAGCAGCCGGTCACTTTCACGATTGACGAAGATACTTATAGCATAGAAATCAGTTCTGACAACGGACGATACAAACTCTCAGGAGAAAATGCTACAGATTTCCCGCGTGTGCCGGCAGTGAAGAACGGACAATCGGTAGATATTCCATCAGACATATTAAGCAGGGCTATTGCAAGCACTATCTTTGCAGCAAGCAACGATGAATTGAAACCTGCGATGACCGGTGTGTTCATCAACATAGCAGATACCAATACTACTTTTGTAGCAACAGACGGACATAGATTGATAAGATACAGAAGAGTGGATATCGCTTCTGAAGGATCCAATACTTTGATCATCCCTAAAAAAGCGCTTAACCTTTTAAAGGCATCTATTCCATCTGAGAAAACCAATGTAAAGCTTGAGTTTAATGCTTCTAATGCATTCTTCAGTTTTGACAATATTAAAATGATCTGCAGACTGATCGATGAGCGTTTCCCTGATTACGAAAATGCCATTCCTGCAAACAATCCAAATAAATTAAGCATCAATAGAGTAGATCTGCTTAATTCTTTAAAGCGTATTTCTATTTATGCCAACAAAACAACACACCAGGTAAGATTGAAAATTGCCGGCAGCGAAATGCAGATCTCCGCAGAAGATCTTGACTTCTCTAACGAAGCAAATGAAAGATTATCCTGCGAATACGAAGGAGAGGATATGGAAATCGGATTCAATGCCAAGTTCCTTATCGAAATGTTAAATAATATGGACTCTGAGTCTGTAGATATCAATCTTTCCGCGCCTAACAGAGCTGGATTGCTTCTTCCGACCAAGAAAGATAAGAATGAGGATGTGCTCATGCTGGTGATGCCGGTAATGCTGAGCAATTATGTATAGAGTTTAAAGTTCAAAGCTCAAAGTTTAAAGAAGACTATAAAACTATCCTGTAAGGGTCTGTTTTGTAGTCTTTACTTTTATAGACAAATCATAAATGAGATTCATTACAGAGTTAATAGAGGGAAAGAAATTAATGAAGGATCTTCGGAAAGGGAATATCCTTTGAGTTATTGCCAGCAGGCAGAAGATCTTTCCATACAGTGGTGCTTCGGTGAAGAAAAAATGAATGGGTTTTTCGTGGATGTGGGAGCCTTTGATCCTGTTAAATATTCCAATACCAATCTCTTTTACAAAAAAAATGATCGAGGGAATCAATATCGAGCCCAACCCTGATCAGTTTGAACGCTTTAATAAATTAATGCCAGAAGATATCAATCTTAACCTGGGCATCAGTGATAAGAAAGATAGGCTGACTTATTATAAATTCAATGCGCCTGCTCTGAATACATTTGATAAGAAACACTTCGGAATTTTCTTTTATGTCCTAATCAGGATATCTGAAAATGCTGATGATAAGTGCTGCTCCAAGAAGGAGTAAAATAATTCCCGATATTTTTAACCAGATGCCATGCTCCTTATACCAGTTTATTAAATCAGGATCATCAGATTTTCTTTTGCTTGGATTGATTTTTTTAAAAGCGATCAGCAAAATATAAACTCCTATCACTATTAATGCCACGGGAAAGAAAAATCTAATCATAACATCGGCTTTAGCTTACATGATACGTAGCCAGAATGAACCACCATGTCTTTCCACACCTTTCAGGTTTTGATGATTCCAGACCGGATCTAAAATCTTTTTAAGCATTCTGTCTTCTGAAATGAAATACGCAGGGAAGATAGGTTTGTATTTTGCGGCATTGGCTAATATGAACATAGCCAGTCCGTATTGTTCTGAATAAAATCTGTCACACATAAATTGCGGGTAATCATAAGGCAGGTAAATATCATGTATGTGTACAATCACTCCGGTATTCAGCTTTGGCAAAACTTCCAGGAAGAATACCATGGAGTCTGAATTGGGAAGTATTCTGTGAGAGTTATCAATAAAAAGAATATCATTTTCCTTTAAGGAGAAAATAAAATCAAAATTGATGTTCTCAAAAGGCTCTCTGATTACTTTATCTGCGAGATGATCTATCTCTGCCCTTGGAAAAGGATCTATGGAAATAATTTCGGTATTGGGTGAGTTTTCTTTCTTGGCCTTGTAAGCTACTTTGGTAGAATTACCGGAACCCACTTCAATATACTTCGATGGCTTGTACACGCTGATCATAGTGTGTATGCCAATGATATCAAGTCCGGGAAGGAATCCATTATTCCATACAGGATTATTAATGTTGGTATCCTCACCGGATTTTTTTATGCTTTGTATTTGTGATTTGTATTCGAGAGCGTATTGCAGAAGTTTTTCATATTTGCTTCTGTTGGTATTGATGATGTCATAAAGCTGTTTGTGCGGAGGTTTCCCATGACCATACCTGGGCTGCAGTTTTACTTTATATTCCAGGTAGAGGTTCTGGAATTTTGGGTGTAGAAATTTGTAGACGTTTTTGAGCACTGAAATAAAATCTCCTAATCGGTGATAAACAGATTAAATAATGAGATTGAATTTAGCTTTTTAAAAGAATATTCTCAAATCTTCTCTAAAACTGTCGGGAAAAAAATAAATATCCCAAATAAGGAGAACAGCACGAAGATCAGGCCGAAAAGTATGCCCATGGTAATATCTCTTTTCCTGGTGGCAAAAGCGATGATAAGGCTTCCTAAAATAAACAGGGCAAACATTATATGGGCGAGGGAGTAATTTCTTACTCCGAAGACTCTCATAAAGAAATAGGTGATGAGTATTATTATGGCAGCTGCAAATATCCTTCTCGCATTCATCATGATTAAAAAACTAGGAGATCCTTTTTATGTTTGCCCCTAATGCATTTAATCTTTTATCAATATACTGATACCCTCTGTCAATCTGCTCTATATTATGAATAGTGCTCGTTCCCTGTGCAGACATAGCTGCAATAAGAAGGGCTACACCGGCACGTATATCGGGCGAGGTCATTTGGATGCCTCTTAGTGGCACCTGCTTATTTAAACCAATTACAGTAGCTCTGTGAGGATCACACAGTATAATCTGAGCTCCCATATCAATGAGCTTATCAACAAAGAACAGGCGGCTTTCAAACATCTTCTGATGAATCAGGACAGAACCTCTTGCCTGCGTAGCTACTACCAGCACTATACTCATTAAATCGGGAGTAAAACCAGGCCAGATAGCATCGGCAATGGTTAGAATAGATCCGTCAATGAAAGTATCTATTTCGTATTTTTTATGCTTGGGAATATGGATGTCATCTCCTCTGAATTCCATGGTAATGCCAAGTCTCTGAAAGACATTGGGAATTACGCCCAGCATATCAATGCGGCAATTTTTAATAGTCAATTCAGACTCAGTCATAGCGGCCAACCCTATGAAACTGCCAATCTCGATCATGTCAGGAAGAATGGTATGCTCTGTTCCTCCTAATGAATTTACTCCCTCGATAGTTAAAAGATTGGAACCGACACCTGTGATTTTTGCTCCCATTCTGTTTAGCATGGCGCAAAGCTGCTGCAGGTAAGGTTCGCAGGCAGCATTGTAGATAGTGGTCTTTCCTTTGGCAAGCACTGCTGCCATTACGACGTTCGCTGTTCCGGTAACAGAGGCTTCATCCAGAAGCATATAACAACCTTTCAGGTTGCTCGCGTCAATATGGTAAAAATTATCTCCTGAATCGTAATTGAATTTAGCGCCGAGCTTTTCAAATCCGAGAAAGTGCGTATCCAATCTTCTTCTTCCTATCTTGTCTCCTCCGGGCTTGGGCATTTTCCCTTTCCCGAATCTGGCCAATAGCGGTCCCAGGATCATGATAGAACCGCGTAGGGCTCCGGCCTTTTTCTTAAAATCTGCTGTTTCTAAAAAGGCGGTATTGACATCTTTCGCCTGGAATCTGTAAGTAGATTCTCCCAGTTTGTCGACCTGCACTCCAAAGTCGCGAAGAAGATCTATAAGTTTATTGACATCAATGATATCAGGGATATTGTGAATGGTAACAGGTTCGGGAGTTAAAAGGACTGCGCATAAAATCTGTAAGGTCTCATTCTTTGCTCCCTGTGGAATGATTTCTCCTTTCAGGCTATGTCCGCCTGTAATTTCAAATGCTGACATTAACTTCTTCTTCTTTTATTATTATCCTGCTTTCTGTTGTTGTTTTTCCTGTGATGGTGCTGCTGATGTCCATTAGAGTGTCCATTGTTATTTCTCGGCTCTCTTTGCTCTCTCTGTGAATCAAAAAGATTTTGAGCTTTTACTTTTTCTACATCGACTACCAGCTTGTTTTTTGACATCATTCTCATGTGTTCTACAATTATTGAATCGTCAATGTTTTCTTTATTCCATGAACCGTAAAATCTTTTCATCAGCTTTCCTACATAGATAATAGCAGCTTCCTGATCTTCTTTATCGGTAAGCTCAATTGCTTTTTTAATCAGCAGCTCTATGTTTCTTCCATAATGCTTGAAGTGCAGATTGTGTGTGTTGTAATCAACACCCATAGGTTTTTTATCGAAGATGGAAGTTTCAGGCTTTGGATAAGGAGAGTCTACATCTAATTTGAAATTAGACATTATGTAAAGGTGATCCCATAATTTATGGTGCATATCCTGTGCATCTCTCATAGCAGGGTTGATCTGTTTCATCAGTTCAATAAGCGTTTTTGCGTATTGACTTCTTTTTTCCCTGTCTTCAATTTTCATGATATAGTTTACTATATTCTGAATATTCCTTCCATACTCTTTCAAGATGATATCAGGTACTTCTGTGTTGTAAGGGATTAAATGGTTTTCCATTTTGTAAAAATTTTATAGGATAAATTTATTTTGAAGAATGTATTTTCAATTTGGCAAAGCTTAATATCAGGGTCTTTTCTCCGTCTGTAAATTCAATGATTGCCTTTCTGTCTGTGCCTTTTATGTCCAGCGCTTTTACTATCCCAAACCCGAATTTCGGATGCTCTACCTTCATGCCTGCTTCCAGCAAAGAAGTATCGCTTGGTTTAAAGTCCGGGGAAGGAACATAATTTACTTTTGGCTTAGAGCCCACCGGTGAAGCATATTGTTTTACTTTTGGAGCAACAACTACTTTTGGCTTTTCAACGGGAGCGGTTTTTCTGGAAATATTTAAAAATTTGGGATCCAGCTCACCCAGGAACCTGCTTGGTTCACATGTCTTTAACCGCCCAAAGCGGTATCTTGTTTCAGCAAAGGTTAAGGTTAATTTCTTCTCTGCCCTTGTCAAAGCTACATAAAATAATCTTCTTTCTTCTTCTAAATCTGCACGGGTGCTTAGCATCATCTGGGAAGGGAATAAATCTTCCTCCAGGCCAACTATGTATACATTCTTGAATTCCAGTCCTTTAGCCTGGTGAATGGACATCATTTGCACCTTATCATGATCCATATCTTTTTCTGCATCCGCATCTGTTAAAAGGGCCACATCCTGTAAAAAGGAGGCCAGGCTTTTATCCGGTGAATCAGGATTATCGACAAATTCTTTGATGGCATTGAGCAATTCCTGAACGTTTTCAAAGCGTGCAAGACCTTCCACTGTTTTATCTTCATACAGGTCTTTCATAACTCCCGAGGCCTTGGCAATATCCATAGCTGCTTCGTATGCATCCTTAGACTCTGCTATGCTGATGAAAGCGCGCATCTGCTCTACAAAAAGCTCTAAAGCCGCTACCGTTCTGCCCGCCATAAAACTATTGGCATGAGTAATTACATCCCATAAAGAAGCGCCCTGCTCCTCTGCAAATCCCATCAGCTTGGTTACAGTTGAATCTCCGATACCTCTTTTAGGATAATTGATGATTCTTCTCAATGCCTGTTCATCATTCTGGTTGATGGCATATTTGAAATAGGAGAGAAGATCTTTGATTTCTTTTCGCTGGTAGAATGATATGCCGCCGATTACTTTATAAGGAATATTTCTTCTGCGCAATGCTTCTTCCATTGCCCTGGACTGAGAATTGGTTCTGTACAGAATGGCGAAGTCACTGTTCTTTAAATGCTGATGCATTTTATCTTCGAAAATAGCGGTAGCCACCAGAGTGCCTTCTTCATTGTCTGTACCTGCTTTCAGCACTTCCACTAAATTTCCTTCTTCATTTTCTGTCCAGACATTTTTTCTCAGCTGAGCCTTGTTCTTGCTGATCACAGAATTGGCAGCGTTGACAATTGTTTGTGTCGAGCGGTAATTCTGTTCCAGTTTAAATATTTTAAGATCGGGATAGTCTTTTTCAAAATTCAATATATTCTGAATGTCTGCTCCCCTGAATGCGTATATGCTTTGTGCGTCATCGCCAACAACACATATATTCTGATTTCTTGCAGCGAGTCTTTTAGTGATCAGGTATTGAGACAGGTTGGTATCCTGAAACTCATCTACCATTACATATTTAAATTTATCCTGATACTTATTAAGCGCATCCGGATGATCCCTGAATAATACATTGGTATTGAAAAGAAGATCGTCAAAATCCATCGCGCCTGCTTTAAAACAACGACTTTGGTATGCCTGGTAAATTTTCCCTAGTTCAGGTCTCATCGAACTTGCATCATCAGATTGTATGGTCGGATTGTTGAGATATTCCTGCGGAGAAATTAGTCTGTTTTTTGCGCCTGAGATCCTGTTGAGTACAGTGCTTGGTTTGTATATTTTATCATCAAGAAATAATTCCTTGAGGATTTGTTTGATGAGTGTTTTCGAATCGTCTGTATCGTAGATCGTGAAATTACTGTTATAGCCGATCTTTGATCCTTCTGATCTTAATATTCTGGCAAAGACAGAGTGAAATGTTCCCATCCATAGATTTTTTGCATCTGCGCCCACCACTTTTTCAATACGATGACGCATCTCACGGGCTGCTTTATTGGTAAAGGTCAGGGAAAGTATATTAAAAGGATCTACACCTTTTTGTATTAAGTGAGCAATTCTGTAAGTAAGCACCCTTGTTTTTCCTGAGCCGGCTCCTGCTATGATCATCGAAGGCCCATCTGTATGCAACACAGCCTCTTTCTGAGGCTCATTCAAATATTGTAGGTAATCCATTAACTTGGTAATTCTTTCCTTTTGCTGGGAGTTAAATTGAATTAATTTATCTTAAATTTGTTAATTCTTAAGCAGAATTCTGAGATTAGAACCCTCAAGTTAAAACTTAAAATTCAAATATTTTAGTCCGGTGGGAAAATCCTCGGGAACATATATTTAATTGTGTGTAACTAATTGATTATAAGCAATATATCAAATAGCTCCTTTTAAAGCTTAAATTAATAATAGCGTGATCACCATAGGAAAAACAGTAATAAGCGATGATGTGGCAGACAAGCATTTTGTCTGTGAATTAGCCAAGTGTAAAGGAGCCTGTTGTGTAGAGGGTGACCTGGGGGCTCCTTTGGATAAAGATGAACTTCCTATACTTGAAAAAATTTATAAAAAGGTAAAACCATATCTTTCCAAAGCGGGTCAAAAAGCCATAGAAGAGCAGGGATTGTATGTGATCGATGAAGACGGAGATATTTCAACACCGACTATTAAAGGGAAAGAATGTGCCTATGCGCTGTATGATAAAAAAGGAGTTTTAAAGTGTGGCATAGAACAGGCTTATTATGATGGAAAGGTAAAATGGAAAAAGCCGATATCCTGTCATTTGTATCCGATCAGAATTACCAAATATGAACAATATGATGCTATCAATTATGAGAGATGGCATATCTGCAATCCCGCCTGTAAAAATGGTAAAGACCTTGGGGTGCCGGTATATAAATTTTTAAAAGAACCGCTTATCAGAAAGTATGGGGAGAAATGGTATGAGAAACTGGAATTAAAAATTGATTAAAGCGAAAAGCGTAAGGCTTAAAGCTTTTCGCCTTACGCTTTTCGCTTAATACTAAACTTCCATATCGCATAGACCGCCACACCAATCCAGATTACATTTACGAAAGCAGAAGGATAAGTATGTTTGTAGATGGTAAAAACAGTAAGAAATAATCCCCCGGTAAGATTCAATAATTGATAGCCAAGATGGGAGTTTTTTACTTTGTCAGTGGAGATAAGATAGTAAGCTAATAAAACTTCTGCAGCTCCGATCCAGCCAATAATTTCCATGATTAAATCCATAGCCTGAAATTACATAATCTAAATTCCAAAAACTAAACTCCAAAAGACAAACTCATAATCAATTCGCGGAGCCTTTCAGGATTCATAAATTTTACGTTGGGCTTTACCAACTAAAGTTTGACAAACCATATGGGGCTTGTTATTTGGGATTTTCCTTTTTATAGGATAGCGGAGCATACACTGTAAATTTTACTGATAAAATATTATCAGGTTTTTTGTAAGTGCTTAGTTGGGAAATGTTGTCGAGGTAATCTGTTGTAGGAGTGAGGCGGCCGATCTGAAAGCCGACACCATAGTAATTTTTCAGAAAATAAATGATGCCAATATAATGTGGCAGCATGAATGAAATATTGTTGAAGCTTTCGTCTTTGGCTCTTGTATTGAATTTGTCAGCAAGGTTAACATTGTCTTCATCCTTAGGTGAGAATCTCATCAGTCCTATACCCTGACTGATGTAAAATATGAACCTGTCTTTTTTGATGATATTATACTGAAGATCGTAATTAAGCGTGAATAGCGTGGCTTTAAAAAACTGGTTGGGTATTGCGGTGGAAGAAGGGTAGGAGTAATTTACATTTTGTCCGGCCACGCTGCCTATCATTACATTGAAAAGGCCGTTCATTCTTTTTTTATTGTTTCTTTTTATTCCAATATGAAATCCTGAGCCCCATTTCTGATAACCCTGGCTTAAATCCCCTTTATAAGAAAGAGGGCTGGCTCCAAGTACAATAAACTTGCTGATTCTTTCCTGTTGAGAAAATGCTGAAAAGGGGAGCAGAATAAAGAAAGCTAAAAGAAGTCTCATGTTGTAAGATAATAAAAAGTGCACAAGCTTATATACTCTACAACGCGGAATGGTAACTTTTATGATAGAAGGTTATTGGAAATTGGTCATTAATCATTAAAATCAATGACTAATGACCAATGACTATTTATAACGTACTGAAATCAAAAGTTTCCAGGAAGGATGTATTAAACTTCCCGGACCTGAATGTAGGGTTATCCATTAATTTGATATGGAAAGGTATGGTAGTTTTTATGCCTTCAATCACAAATTCTTCCAATGCTCTTTTCATCCGGCTGCAAGCTTCATCTCTGGTAGGAGCGCTTACAATTACTTTTGCGATCATAGAATCGTAATTCGGAGGAATGGTATACCCATTATAGCAATGAGTATCTACTCTTACACCGTATCCTCCAGGAATATGGAAATTTGTAATTTTTCCTGGTGATGGTCTGAACCCATTTTTAGGATCTTCTGCATTTATCCTGCACTCAATAGCATGCTTCATCGGAAAATAATTTTTACCGGAGGTTGGAATGCCTGCAGCTACTTTTATTTGTTCTTTAATAAGATCCACCCCCGTTACTTCTTCTGTAATAGGGTGCTCTACCTGAATACGCGTGTTCATTTCCATGAAGTAAAAATCTCCATGTTTATCAACAAGAAATTCTATAGTGCCAGCTCCTTCGTATTTAATTGCTTTGCCTGCTTTGATCGCAGCTTCGCCCATTTTATTTCTAAGTCTTTCAGTAATAATAGGAGAAGGAGTTTCCTCTACAAGCTTTTGATGCCTTCTTTGGATTGAACAATCTCTTTCAGAGAAGTGACAAACTTTTCCCTGCTTATCGCCCATTACCTGTATTTCAATATGTCTGGGTTCTTCAACATATTTTTCAAGATACACACCGTCGTTTCCAAATGCGGCACCTGCTTCTGTTTTGGCATCAGTCCAGGCTTTTTCAAATTCCTTGTCATTTTTTACAATACGCATTCCTCTTCCGCCTCCTCCAGCAGTTGCTTTTAGGATAACAGGGTATTTAATTTTATTTGCAAGCTTAATTCCTTCATCTACTGATTTTAACAAGCCTTCTGAACCCGGTATGGTAGGAACGCCAGCTTTTTTCATAGTAGCTTTTGCAGAAGATTTATCACCCATGGAGTTAATCATGGAAGGACTGGCTCCAATGAACTTTATACCATAGTCTTCACATATTTTAGAGAAATCGGCATTTTCTGAAAGGAAGCCATAGCCAGGGTGAATAGCATCAGCATTGGTGATTTCAGCCGCTGCAATAATATTAGGCATGTTTAGATAAGACTTATTGCTTGGCGCAGCTCCTATGCAAACAGCTTCATCAGCGAAGCGAACATGAAGGCTTTCTTTGTCTGCTACGGAATAGACAGCAACAGTTTTTATTTTCATTTCCTTGCACGCGCGGATAACACGCATAGCAATTTCCCCTCTGTTGGCTATAAGTATTTTCTTAAACATAATTCTTGGGTTTAGAAGTTAGAGATTGGAGGTTAGAGATTAAGCTATGTAATGATTGTTTACCTCTAACTTCTAACTTCTTTATTTAGGTTCTAATAAAAACAATGGCTGATCGTATTCGACAGGTGATGCATTCTCCACGAGAATTTTCACAACTTTTCCTGCGAATTCAGATTCTATTTCATTGAACAATTTCATCGCTTCAATGATGCATACAGTTTGACCAGATGAAATTTCATCTCCTACATTGATAAATGAAGGTGTATCCGGGCTTGATGACCGGTAGAAAGTACCGATCATAGGAGATTTTATGGTAATATAATTTTTATCTTTCTTGGAAGTGTCCTCCGCCTGTTTTGCTGGCTCGGCGCTGGTCTGTATAGCGGGTTGCTGAGTAGGTGTTAATACTGGCTGCGTTGATATCAGTTGTTGTACCGGCGTTTCAATAATTCTTGTTGTAACATCCGAATGCTTCTTTACCGA